>JBGAOK010000100.1:0-13784 GCA_044221805.1 Meridianimarinicoccus sp. | reverse complement strand
GGCTGGGGCGACTGGCGCCGGTCCGCTCGGGCGGCGTACGAGGCCGGTTTCGACCTGCCCGACCAGCCGTCGCCGGTGGACATGGGCAAGGTCGCGGCCATCCTGCGCGACCGGCTGCCGGCCGATGCCATCGTCACCAACGGCGCCGGCAACTTCACCGTCTGGCCCAGCCGGTTCCTGAAATACGGGCGCGAGGCGCGGCTGCTGGCGCCGCAATCCGGCGCCATGGGCTATGGCGTGCCGGCGGCGATCGCGGCGAAGATCGTCGAGCCCGGGCGCACCGTGCTGTGCTTCGCCGGCGACGGCGATTTCCAGATGACTAGCGCCGAACTGGCCACGGCCCTGCAGCACGGCGCCCAGCCGATCATCCTGATCCTGAACAACGGCATCTACGGCACCATCCGGGCGCATCAGGAACGCCATTTCCCGGCGCGGGTCTCGGGCACCACGATGACGCAGAACCCGGATTTCGTCGCGCTGGGGCGGGCTTACGGCTTCCACGCCGAACGGGTCGAGACCACCGCCGACTTCGCCCCGGCCTTCGAGCGCGCCATGGCCTCGACCACCGGGGCGGTCCTCGATCTGGTGATCTCGCCCGAGGCGCTGACGCCGCGCCAGAGCCTCAGCGCCCTGCGCGCCGCGGCGCTGGCCGCCGCCGGGCAAGGCTGAGGCGTCGGCCGGCGCGGATCACCGCCCCGGTCGGGGCAGGAGGATCGCCCGCCCCTCGCCGGCGCGCCGTCCGGGTCCCGGCGGGCGCCGATGCGCTGGCCGGTCCGCGTCAGTCGAGGTTGCCAAGGCCGTCAGCCTCGGCCGCGTCCAGCACCGCCTGAAGCGCCGCGCCGCGGGCGAAATCGGGGTCGGACGGGCCGTCGCCGCGGGCGGCATCGACGAAGCGCTGGTAGATCGTCGGCACCTTCGGGGTCTCGACCTCGCGCCAAGTGCCGGTCAGCAGGTCGTCGCCCAGGCAGACCGCCAGCCGGCTGACGCCGTCCTCGTAGCTGACCAGCATGCCGCCCTTGTCGCCGAACAGCCGCAGGCGCAGGTCATTGTGATGGCCCGGCGCATAGCGGCTGGCCGAGATCGTACCGATGGCGCCGTCCTCAAGCTCCAGATGCATCACGAAGCTGTCGTTGGCATCCAGCCGGTATTCGCCGATCCGGTGCCCCGGCGCCTTGGCGAAGGTCTTCAGCCGGCAGGAAATGTCGGCGGGCATTGACCCGGCGGCGAAGGTGGCGAAGTCGAGGATATGGATGCCCACATCGCCCAGCACGCCTTTCGAGCCGTGTTCGGTCGACAGCCGCCACAGCCAGCGCGGATCGGTGCGCCAGTCGCCCCAGGCCGGCTGGGTCAGCCAGCTTTGCAGATAGGACGCCTCGAAATGGCGCAGGCTGCCGAGCACGCCGTCGGCGACCATCTCTGCCGCCATGGGCAGGGCCGGGACCACGTGGCGATAGGACAGGTTCACCATGTTGGCGAGGCCCGCGGCGTCGGCGGCGTCGGCCATTGCCATCGCCTCGGCATGGCTGGTGGCCAGCGGCTTCTCGCACAGGACATGCTTGCCGGCGGCCAGCAGCGGCATGGTCGTCGCATAATGCGCCGCGTCGGGCGTCACGTTCGAAACCGCATCGAAATCGTCCCAGGCCAGCGCCTCCTCGAGGCTGGTGAAGCCGCGCGGGATGGTGTGGGTCCGGCAGAAGTCGGCCAGCACCTCGGGGCGGGGGTCGATGCCGGCGACGATCTCGGCGCCGGGGACGTCGGCATAGGCCTCCACATGGCTTTTCGCCATGTTGCCGGTGCCGAGGATCAGGATGCGCACGGGGCGCGGCGGGGCTGCAGTGGTCATGGGGGGCTCCGGGGGTCTGGGCTGCGGTTGGGCGCCGGGGGGCGGAGGGGGCCTAGCGGTAGCCTGCCTCGCCGTCCTGGTGCAGGCGCGGGCCGCGTTCCTCGATCGGCTCGAGCGCGGCCTCGACCGGCACGTTGGGGGCGGCGGTCGGGTTGGGCAGGCGCGGTTCGGGATTGTGCGCCCAGCGGACCGCATTCCGCAGCACCTGCCGCACATTGGCGTCGTGATAAGTCGGATAGGTCTCGTGGCCGGGCCGGAAATAGAACACCTTGCCCGCACCGCGGCGCCAGGTCAGGCCCGAGCGGAACACCTCGCCGCCCTGGAACCAGCTGACGAAGACGGTCTCCATCGGCTCGGGCACGCCGAAGGGTTCGCCGTACATCTCCTCGTGCTCGAGCTCGAAATGCTCGGGCAGGCCGGCGGCGATCGGGTGGTGGCGGGCGGTCAACCAGAGTCGCTCGCGTTCGCCCGCCTCGCGCCAGGTCAGGTTGCACGGCGTGCCCATCAGCCGCTTGAACGGCTTCGAGAAATGCGCCGAGTGCAGGAAGATGATGCCCATGCCCGCCCAGACCGCCTCGCACACCGTCTCGACCACCGCGTCAGAGACGTCGCCATGGGCGGCGTGGCGCCACCACAGCAGGACGTCGGTCCGGGCCAGCCGTTCGGCGCTGATGCCATGGTCCGGGTCCTGCAGCACCGCGGTTTCGGCGCCGATGCCGGCATCCTCGGTCAGGGCGCCGGCGATGCAGGCGTGCATGCCGTCGGGATAGATGCCGGCGACGATCCGGCTTTTCTGCTCGTGGACGTTCTCGCCCCAGACAAGTGCTCTGATGGTCATTCTGCTTCCCCTGACAGTCTGCCGGCGGGTCGCTGCCGCGCCGGGTCGTGGTTCGGTTGGACCGGCCGCAGCAGGCCGGGGCCGGCGCCGCCGGGCAGGACGGTCGGACGGCAGGGCTGGCGGGTGCGGCTGGGACGATGTGGCGAGGCGGTGGCGCCTTGCCGACGTCGCCGGCGATGGCGCAATTCGGGCGGACGCGGCGATGGTCCGGATGTGGTCGGGATCCCTGCAGGAGCGGCGGGTGCCGTCCATCCTGCAGGATGGGCCGCCGTCCTGCGGCGCCGTTCGCGTCCTCCCTTGTCCGCCGGGCCTGCGCCCCGCGGGTCCCCCGGATCGCCCGCCCTTGCCGGCGGTGCGGCCGGGTGGTGAAATCCAAATCGTTTCGGAGCACCGGATACCAGAATCGACGGTTGGCTGTCAATCGGGTTGACGCTGCGGCAGTGCCATGTGCGGGCGGCCCGTCGCAGTGTCGCTCAGCCGGGGGCAGGGCCGACCGATCCGCCCTCGCGGAACTCGATCGGCAGGAAGGTCTGCAGCCCGTCCGTCTCGGTTCCCTCGATGGCGCGGACCAAGGTCTCGGCCAGCGGATCCCAACTCAGCGACAGGGGCGAACGGGTCACCGTCAGCTGCGGATAGAAGTGCCCGGGATGGACATCGGCCGCTGCGTCGTCATGGGCCACGACCGAGACATCTTTCGGCACAGACAGGCCAAGGGCGTCCAAAGCCGAAAATACACCCCTTGCAATCAACATATTACTACAGATGATCGCGGTCGGCTGCAGGTCCCGCGCGGCAAAGATCTGCGCCGTGGCGATCATCCCGAGCCCGTCGGTCATGCGCCCTTGCCGGACCAGCCTCGGCGGGGCGGGCAGCCCTGCCGCCGCCAGCGCCTCGCGGTAGCCTTGTCTGCGATAGGCCGCAAACGCGAAGGCCTCGTCCGCGTTGATCAGGGCAATCCGGCAGTGGCCGTGGCTGATCAGGTGCTCGGTCAGCTGCCGCCCGATGCCAAGGTTGTCGATGTCGACGAACGGGTAGGGCGGGTCGAGATCGCCCCGGCCATGCACCACGAAGGGCACGCCCAGCTGTTGCAGGCTGCGGATCCGCGGGTCGTCGCGGCGCGGATTGGTCAGCACGAACCCGTCCAGCCCGCCGCCGATGGCGAGCCGTTCATAGACCGGCACCATGTCGCGTCCGTCGCCACCGTCCTTGTCCGGGCTCAGGTGCAGCACGAACTGCATGCCGCGTTCGGAAAAGCGGCTGGACAGCCCGGTGACGGTTTCCAGCAGGATGGTGTCGCGGGCGATCCCGGGATACGAGCGTTCGACGAAGCCGACCATGCCGGACCGCCCGGAAACGAGCCGGCGGGCCGATACATTCGGAATGTATTTCAGTTTCTTGGCGGCTTCCTCGACGCGAAAGCGGGTCGCTTCGCTGACATCGGAATGGCCGTTCAGGGCCCGGCTGACCTGGGTCACTGACAGGCCCAGATGGCGGCTCAGATCCTTCAGTGTGGTCATCCGGTCGGCTTTCCTGCTCTGCTCGCGACATGCTCGCCCCAGCTTCCGGACGGGGCAGCCGAAACCTTTCGGAAGTCGTGCCCGGCGGCGGTCGAGGAGGCTGGCAGCCGTCGCCCGAAACGTTCCCGTCCGACCCTGCCACGCCACGAACGGATTGGGAACCGTCCTGATGGCAGATCGCGTCCTTTGCCCTTGTGAGTGCGGGATGCGGACCGGAGCGATTCTGTACCGCGGGGCCGGCCGGGCTTGATCCCGGTGCCGCATCGGACTAGCTCGACTGGCATGACTTGGATCATCTTCGTCGTCCTGTTGGCCGCCTGTCTCGCCGCCGGTTCCACCGGCGCCCTGTTTCCGCCCGGCGAGTGGTACCGCCAGTTGCAGAAGCCCGGTTTCACGCCGCCCGACCGGGTTTTCCCGGTGGTCTGGACCACCCTCTACATCCTGATTGCGGCAGCCGGGGCGCGTGTCGCGAACTTGCCCGACGCCGGCCTTGCCATGGCTCTGTGGTCGCTGCAGGTGGCGCTGAACGCGATCTGGACGCCGGTGTTCTTCGGCCTGAAGCGGGCCTGGCTGGGACTGGTCGTGGTCGCGCTGCTGTGGTTCGCGGTGGCCTTTGGCACACTGGCGCTGTTCCGGCTCGACACCCTGGCCGGCCTGATGTTCGTCCCTTACCTGTGCTGGGTCAGCATCGCCGCGGCGCTGAATTATCGGGTGCTGAAGCTGAACCCCGATCTCGCCTGACGCGCCGGGCCGGGCGCCAGACCATTCCCCGTGGGGTGGTGGCGGGACGCATTGGTGGCCGGCGTCAGTTCACCGGGGTCAGCAACGGCCGGCCGGCATAGAAGGCGGCAAGGTTGTCCACCACCAGCTGCGCCATGGCATCCCTGGTCTCCTCGGTGCCCGAAGCATGGTGGGGATAAAGCGTGACGTTGGGCAGGGCGGTCAGGGCCGGGTCCGGGTCCGGCTCGTTCCGGAACACATCCAGTCCCGCCGACCCCAGAGCGCCCGTGCTCAGTGCGGCGATCAGCGCGTCCTCGTCCACCACGCTGCCGCGGGCGACGTTGATCAGCGTGCCCGCCGGCCCCAGCGCGGCGAGGATCCGGGCGTCGATCAGCCTTTCGGTCTCGGGTCCGCCGGGAACGATCACGATCAGGATGTCGGAGTCCCGCGCCAGGGCCTCCAGGTCCGGCACGAAGCGCCAGGGCACCCCCTTGTCGCTGCGGGCGTAATAGGCGATCCCGACGCCCAACAGCTCGCAGCGTCGGGCGATCGCCTTGCCGATCGTGCCCATGCCGACGATGCCGACCCGCTTGCCCCGGATCGAGGATTGCAGCGGATACATGCCCTTCCGCCCCCAGTCGCCCGAGGCGACATAGGCATGGGCGCGGACCAGATCGCGCCGGGCCGCCAGCATCAGCAGCAGCGCCGTGTCGGCGACGTCGTCATAGAGCGCGGCCGAGGTGTTGGTCAGCCGGATGCCCCGCTCGGTCAGCGCCGCCACGTCGATTGATTCATACCCGGCCGAGGAACAGGCGACGATCTCGAGCTTGGGCAGCTGCGCCAGCATCTCGCGGGTCAGGCTGGCATGGCCGTTGGTGACGATCGCCCGGCAGACCGGCCCCGCCGCCGCCAGCACCGCCGCCTTGTCCAGGGCCGTGTCATAGCGGTGCAGCGCATAGGACGTCTCGAGCGCGGCCATCGCCTTCGGGCGCGTCGGGTAGAGCATCAGCACATCAGGTTTCATTCGGCAGCCTCCAGTCGTCTTGCCCGCTGCGCGGCCTGCGCCTCGGGGTCGGGGACGAGGCTGGCCGCGAGCAGCGCCAGAAGACAGCGCGTGCGCGGGGCCTCGATGGTCTTTTTCCCATCGCCCTGTTCGACGACCCATCCATCCTGCATCATGACCGCCCGTTCGGCAAAGTCGCGGACTACCGGCAGGTCAAGGGCGATGACGCGGAAGCGGATCCCCGCCTGGTCCTGCAGGTCGCCCGGAAGCGCGACCACACGGGCCCGGATCGGCACGTCCATCGCCAGCGCCCCGACGAGGGCGATGCGCAGGCGCTGGCCGCCCAAGGCCTGGTGGGGATGGCGGTGCCATCTGCCCGGGCCGCGGCCCGGCCTGAGCAAGGGCCACCGCGGCGGGTCGATGAGATCGGCCAGCAGGGTCTCGCGCCACTCGCGAGGCTGCCGAGCAGGCCGTCATTGATGTCGTCCGCAATGATCCGCGCGTCTCTGGCACCCGGACCAGAATATCTGCTTCGCCGCAGGCGAATGGCCAGGCTGGTCGGAAAGGCGAGAAGCCAGAAGCCGACGCCGAACGTGCCTGCCTCGCCGTCTTCCTGGGTTTTGCGGAGGCCGGTCCACTTTAGCGATAGTCCGTTGCCGATTGGCATGCCGCGCCGACACCCGGCTAGCCGGCAAACGCCGCGACGCAGCGGTGATTCGCTACCTGCGAACGAAAAAATCAACCTGAGAAAGAACAATCGACGGCTCCGACAAATGCCGCTTGCGGAAACCGGGTATTCTCTGGCCAAAGCGCAGAAGACCGACGGCATTTCCTCGCAGACTTGCCTAGTTTTTGTGCATGTCGTGGGCGTGCCAGCGATAACTGCAGCCGCGGTCAGCTGCAAGGATTTGTGCAAACTTGATGGATCACGAACGAGGTGTTAACGAAACACCGAAGAAGCGAAAACGGACACCCCAACATTACGAGGGGCGTAGATGAAGCAGAAGATTTCGGTATCAGTGTTGAAAACAAGGCCATCTCGAATGATTGGGCAGCCGCTCCGCTAGACGCCACCAGGTGTCATTTGGTCGTTGCCGTGTGCGGTGACCAAGTTCCACAGTTCCAAAGTTTCATGGGTGAGGGCGCTGATGCGTGACCTTGGGTTCTCGATTTTTGTCTATGATCCAGCTCCTTGCCAGATCGTCGATATGGCGATCGCCGCCTCCAGGTCCGGCTCTGTCGGGGTTCTCAACGCTGAATTGTGTCGGGACGATGACGCAGTCGTGTCGCAGGTCGCGGCAATGGCGGATCGGAACCGCGGGGCGCGAAATCCCTTTGGCCTGAAACTCGCGCGACTTGACCAGGCACTCGTTGACCGATTGGTGCCCTATGCATCGGCCGGCCTGACCTGGCTGATCGTCGACGCCGTTGGTCTGGATGCGTTTTTCTCCGAATCCCCAGGACAGTCCGACGCCCGGAATGAATTCATCCTCGTCGCGGAAATCGACTCGAGGGTGGAAGCGCAATGGCTTGACCGAGTTCAGGCAATTGTCGTGAAGGGAAACGAGAGCGGCGGCTTCGTCGGCGAGGAAAGCAGCTTCATCCTGTTCCAGTTCTGGCGCAGCCGGACCGAATTGCCGATCTTTGTCCGGGGCGGAATGAGCCCGGCAGTCGCCGCCGCCTGCCACGCGCTTGGCGCCGCCGGCGGGGTGTACGACTCGCAGGTTCTGCTGCTTCCCGAGAGCCGGCTCCCGCAGGAGATTGCGGCGCTGATCGAGCCGATGTCGGGCACCGAGACGGTGGCCGTCGGCGACCCCGCCTCGGGCCGGTACTTCCGTGTTCTCCAGCATCCGAAATGCACGGCGGCGGCAACTTTCGCGGCTGCGGCGGGGGATGTCGAACCCGCCACCCTGCGCCGGCTGGTGGGCGAGGCGCAGTTTGCGTGGACGTCGCCGGACCGCGATCTGCTGCCGCTCGGTCAGGATGCGGCTTTCGCGGCGCCGTTCCGCAACCGCTACGGGTCGCTGCGCGCCCTGCTGAAGGCGACCCGGGCTGCCGTCGCCGACTATCCCAAGGCCGTCGCCGCCAACCCCCCGCTGGTGCCGGGCTCGGCCTTTGCTCGGGCGATCGGCACCGAGCTTCCGATCATCCAGGGTCCGATGACGCGGGTGTCGGACAACGCCGACTTCGCCGCGGCGATCGCCCGTTCCGGCGCGCTTCCGATGACCGCACTGGCGGTGATGCGCCCCGAGGCGGTGTCGCGGCTTCTGGCCGAGACCCGCGCGAAGCTCGAGGGCCGGCGCTGGGGCGTGGGCCTGCTCGGCTTCCTGCCGAAACCGACGCTCGACGCCCAGATCGAGGCGGTGCTGGAGCACCGTCCCGACTTCGCGATCATCGCGGGCGGTCGCCCGGATCAGGTTCTGGCGCTGGAAGCCAGGGGCATCCCGGGCTTCCTGCACCTGCCGTCGGCCAAGCTGCTGCCCTATTTCCTCGAGAACGGGGCCCGGCGGCTGGTCTTCGAAGGGCGGGAATGCGGCGGCCATATCGGGCCGCTGAGCAGCTTCACCCTCTGGACCCTGATGGTCGACCAGATCCTTCAGGCAATCGACGCCGGCATGGTCGCCGGTCCCGAGCTCGACTGCGTCTTCGCGGGTGGCATCCACGATGCGGCCTCGTCGGCGCTGGTTCAGGTCCTTGTGGCGCCGCTGGTGGCGAAGGGCGTCCGGATCGGGATCATCATGGGCACCGCCTACGTCTTCACCCGCGAGATCGTCGAAAGCGGCGCGGTGGTGTCGCGGTTTCAGTCGGCCATCGTCGAGACTTCCGACACGGTCAACCTTTCGACCGGACCCGGCCATGCAAGCCGCTGCATCCGGACACCCTTCGTCGACACCTTCCTCGATGCCCGGCGGGAGCTTCAGCGCGCGGGCACCGTCGCCGGGGACGACCTGCGCGAGGCGCTGGACGGCATGATCCTCGGCACCCTGCGCACGGCCTCGAAGGGCCTCAGGCGGTCGTCGGAGACCGGCGAGATCGAGACCGTCGCCGAGACCGAGCAGTTCGAGACCGGCATGTACATGATCGGGCAGGTGGCGAGCCTGCGCGATGCGCCGCTGACGCTGGCCGACCTGCACGCCAGCGTCATCGAAGGCGCGCGGGCGCTGATCGAGGAGGCCGCCGAGAAGGCGCCGGCGGCTGCCGGTGCGAAGGCCGGCGCGGTGCCCGCGGACATCGCCATCATCGGCCTGAGCAGCGCGCTGCCCGGTGCCACGGATCTCGACAGGTTCTGGTCCAACCTGCTCGGCAAGGTCGACTCCATCACCGAGATCCCGGCGCACCGGTGGGACTGGCGCCTCTATTTCGACGCGGACCGCAACGCCAAGGACAAGATCTACTCGAAATGGGGCGGCTTCCTCGAGGACATGCCGTTCGACCCCAAGCGCTACGGCATCACGCCGCTGTCGCTGAAGAGCGTCGATCCGATGCAGCTGATGGGCCTGAAGCTGGCCGACGACGCGATGGTCGATGCCGGCTACGAACGGATGGACCCCGCCCTGAAGGAACGCACCGCCGTGGTGATCGGTGCCAGCGGCGGCAGCGGCGATGTCGGCCTGCAATACGGGCTTCGGGCGGAAACGCCGCGCTTCGCCGGCGACCTGCCGGCCGAGCTTGCCGAGCGCCTGCCGGAATGGAGCGAGGACACCTTCGCGGGCATCCTGATCAACGTGCTTTCCGGGCGGATCTCCAACCGGCTCGATCTGGGGGGGCCGAACTTCACCACCGACGCGGCCTGCGCCTCGTCGCTGGCGGCGATCTACCAGGCGGTCGGCGAGTTGCGCGCCGGACGCTGCGATATGGCGGTGGCCGGCGGCGTCGACACGCAGCAAAGCCCGTTCGGCTATCTGTGCTTCGCTCAGACCCAGGCGCTGTCGCCGACCGGCCGCTGCCGCAGCTTCGACCAGAGCGCGGACGGCATCGCGATCTCGGAAGGGATCGTCATGGTGGTCCTGAAGCGCCTCGAGGACGCCGAGGCGGCCGGCGACCGGATCTATGCGGTGATCAAGGGCATGGGATCGGGAAGCGACGGCAAGGCCAAGGCGCTGAACGCGCCCGAGCCGGCCGGGCAACTGCGGGCGATGCGGCGCGCCTATGACCAGGCCGGCTACGGCCCCGAGACGGTGCGCCTGTTCGAGGCGCACGGCACCGGCACCGTGGCCGGCGATTCAGCGGAACTGGAAAGCACGCGCCGTTTGCTCGGCGGCGCCGAGGCGAAGCCCCGGCAGGCGGTGATCGGGTCGGTAAAGACCAACATCGGCCACACCAAGGCGAGCGCCGGAGTCGCTGGCCTGCTCAAGGTCGTGCTGGCGCTGCACCACAAGGTGCTGCCGCCGCATCGCGGGGTCGATGCGCCGAACCCGATCCTGAGCGATGCCGCCGCTCCGTTCCATCTGCTCGCCGCGGCTGAGCCCTGGCTGGCCGACCAGATCCATCCGCGCCGCGCGTCGGTCAGCGCCTTCGGGTTTGGCGGCACCAACTTCCATGCCACGCTCGAGGAATACGCGGGCGAATACCGCGCGGCGCTGCGCAACCCGCCGTCCCGGTCCTGGCCGTGCGAGCTCTTGCTGCTTTCTGCCGCCGACCGCGGCGCGCTTGCCGCCGCGGCGATGGGGCTGGTCGCGATCCTCGATGGCAATCCTGACCTGTTGCCGCGCGACGTGGCGCGCGCGTATGCCGCCACCTTCGCGGCGGACGCCGGGATCCGCGCGTCGATCGTTTTCGCCGATGCCGCCGACCTCAGGGACAAGCTGGCGGCGCTGGATAGGTCCCTTGGCGCCGGCACGACCGACAAGCTGCCGCGGGCGATCCGGCTGGCCGAGGGCCCGGTGACCGGCGCGCTTGCGGCGATGTTCCCGGGGCAGGGGTCGCAATACATCTTCATGGGCCGCGCGCCGGCGGTGTATTTCCGCGAAGTGGCCGGAGCTCTGCAGGAGGCGGACGCGCTCACCGGTCGGGCGCTGGCGGCGCGGTATGGCGACGACACGACGCTCAGCCGGTTCCTGTTCCCGCGGGGCGCCTATGACGAGGCGGCACAGGTCCGGGCCCAGAAGGTGCTGACGGCGACGGATATCGCCCAGCCGGCGCTCGGTGCGGTCGAGGCCGGGCTCTGGCGGCTGCTGAACGACGGCCTCGGGGTTACCGGCGACCTCTTCGCCGGGCACAGCTATGGCGAATTCGCGGCGCTGCACGCGGCAGGGGTGCTGTCGTTCGCCGATCTGATGGCAGTCTCCGAGGCGCGCGGGCGCCTTATCGTCGAGAAGTCCGCCGAGGCCGGGGCCGAACTTGGCGGGATGCTGGCGGTCAACGCGCCGCGCACTGCGGTGGAACAGCTGATCGCGCCGATCAGCGGCCTCGTCATCGCCAACCACAATGCGCCAACCCAGGTCATCGTGTCCGGCCCGACGGCGGCGGTGGCCGCAGCGGCGGCGGCCTGTGCCGCTTCCGGGATCGATGCGGTGGCGCTGCCGGTCGCCGCGGCCTTCCACTCCACCCTGATGGAACCGGCCAAAGAGGCCCTCGGCGCGGTGATCGCCGGCCTTGACTGGGACGGGACCGCCACCGGCGCCGTCTATTCGAACAACAGCGCAGCGCCGCACGAAGGCGACCTGAAGGCAGCGATGACCGCCCATCTGGTCAGCCCGGTCAACTTCGTCGACGAGGTCGAGGCCATGTATACCGCCGGCGCGCGGCTTTTTGTCGAGGTCGGTCCGAAATCGGTCCTGACCGCGCTGGTGAGCAAGATCCTCGGTACCCGGCCCTTCCGTGCGATCTCGCTCGACGATGGCGCGGGCGGCCTCGCCGGCGTGCTCGGAGGCATCGGTGAACTGGCCATCTGTGGTCGCGTGACGCGCATCGAACGCCTGTTCGAGGGCAGGGACTGCGCGGCGGTGACAGTGTCTGGCCTGGCCGACTTCCGCCGCAGCGCGCCCCTTCCGAAACACGGCTGGTGGATCAACGGCAGCGGCGTGCGCCGCGCCAACGAAGCGCAACGGCAGATCGGAGTGACGATCGAGACGCTGCCGCCGCGCACCGGGCAGCCCGCACCGGCCGCATCCGCACTCCACCCGACCGCACCGACATCGTTCGCACCGACATCGTTCGCACCGACATCGTCCGCACCGCACCCGGCCGCGGCGTCCGCGCAGGCCGCCGCCGCAGCTCCGGTCGCTGGCCGGGCTGCCGCGGCGCCGCGCGGCGTGCCCGGCATCCTCGTCCCGTCAGTCCAATCGAAGGGAAATCCCGTCATGTACAACCGACCCCTGATTCCGGATCGCGAGCCGCCCGGCTCGATCAGTGCGGCCTTCTTCGAGATGGTGTCGCGGGCGATCGAAAGCGCGCAGGCCGTCGCCATGACCGAGCTCGGCGCCGAGGCCTCGACTCAGGCCCGCCCGGTGATGGCGAGCGCCCGGATGACCCACAAGCGCGTCGCGGTGCGGCCGGTGCCGCAGCCTGCTTCGCTGGCAGGCGACGGTTACCCCGAGGGTTTCGCGGCGGCAGCGGAGCCGTGGGCGGCCCCCGCGCCGATGCCGGTTGAACCTGCGTTCCCGATAGCCCAGACCGGTCCGGCCAGCGCCGTGGCCCCGCTCGCCCCGGCGCCCGTCGTTCCCGCAGCCGCACCCGTCGCCGCCGAAGCGGCACCGGCAGTCGCGCCGCCCGCACAGGCAACTGCACAGGCAACTGCACCGGCAGGGCCGCTCGACGGCGCCGCGCTTCGCCGCGCGCTGGTCAAGGTGGTCTGCGAGAAGACCGGCTATGACGAGGACATGCTGGCCTTCGACCAGAATCTCGAAGCCGAACTCGGCATCGACTCGATCAAGCGCGTCGATGTGGTTGCCGGCCTGATGAAGGACCTGCCCGAGGTCTACCGCGCGAAGCTCGGCGATGCCGGCCGCGGTGCGCTCAGCACCTCGAAGACGCTGCAGGAGATGCTCGACATTCTCGGGTCGGTCGCGGAGACCGCCGCAAATTTTGATCTGGCCGGGGCAGGCAGCCCGGAGATCCGCTCCGCCGCGGATCCCGACCTGCCCCGGCCGATCCATGCCCGGTTCCTCGTCGACGCCGTCGAGGAACCGATCGGAGACGATGTCGTCCGCGGCCTGACCCCGGGCGCATTCCTGATCGTTCCCGACCGGGGCGGCGCGCTTGCCGCCGAGATTTCGCTCCGGCTGGCCGCCGAGGGCGCTGCGGTCGAGATCCTGCCCGGCGAGGCCTTGGCGGACGAGCCGGCGCTCGTTGCCTGGATCGCGGCGAACCGGGACCGCCTCGGCGCGCTCGCCGGGATCGTGCATCTGGCAGCAGTCGGCGAGGCCCCGCTGGCGCTGGACGGCGACGCCGGTCCGGACGCCTGGCACGCGGCGCTGTTCCGCGCCGAGAAGTCGCTGTTCCTGCTGGCAGGCGGGCTTCGCCTGCTGGACGAGGCCCATGTCGCCGCGGCGACCGGGCTCGGCGGACGGTTCGCGCGTGACCGGTTTGCGGCAACCGGCCTCGGCCTTCAAGGTGGCGCGGTGGGGCTCCTCAAGAGTCTGGCGCGAGAGCAGGCCGACAAGCGGCTCCGCGCCGTCGACCTCGATCCCGGCCAGCCTGCCGCGGCGCAGGCCGGGCAGATCATCGCGGAACTGCTGGCGCAGGGCGGACGCGTCGAAGTGGGCTACCCCGAAGGTCGCCGGACCGTCTTCCGCACCGTGCTCGGAGCCTCTCCCGCCGTTTCCGCGGCGGCGGCGGCGGCGCCGGCCGGTGCCGCGAGCGTGGTTCTGGTGACCGGCGGCGCCCGCGGCATCACCGCGGAAACCGTGGCCGAACTCGCGC
>JBGAOK010000099.1:0-15035 GCA_044221805.1 Meridianimarinicoccus sp. | reverse complement strand
CGTCCATCGCCTTGCGCCGGGCGCGCCAGGCATGGAGCAGCGGTTCGGTATAGCCCGAGGGCTGCGCGGCGCCCTGGAACACCAGATCGCTGGCCGCCCGGAAGGCGGGCCCGTCGAAATCCGGCGCCATCGGGTGATAAAGCGGGTCGTCCGCGTTCTGCCGGTCGACCACCTCGGCCATCTTCCGCATCGCCGCCATCACCTGCGCCTCGGAGACCACGCCATGGCGCAGCCAGTTGGCCAGTGCCTGGCTGGAGATCCGGCAGGTGGCGCGGTCCTCCATCAGGCCGACGTCGTGGATGTCGGGCACCTTGGAACAGCCCACCCCCTGGTCGATCCAGCGCACCACATAGCCGAGGATGCCTTGGCAATTGTTCTCGACCTCGTCGGTGATCTCGTCGTCGGACCAGTTGCGCCCCTCGGCCAGCGGCAGGGTCAGAAGACCGGCGAGCGTGCCCCGCGGCGGGCGGGCGCGGATCTCGTCCTGCACCGCGAAGACGTCGACCTTGTGATAGTGCGTGGCGTGGAGCGTCGCGGCGGTGGGCGACGGCACCCAGGCGCAGGTCGCCCCGGCCTTCGGATGGGCGATCTTCGCTTCGAGCATCGCCGCCATCAGGTCGGGCATCGCCCACATCCCCTTGCCGATCTGCGCCTTGCCCTGCAGCCCGCAGGCCAGCCCGATCTCGACGTTGCGGTCCTCGTAGTGCTTCAGCCAGGTGGCCGATTTCATCTCGGCCTTGCGCACCACCGGGCCGGCTTCCATGGCGGTATGGGTCTCGTCCCCGGTGCGGTCGAGGAAGCCGGTGTTGATGAAGGCGACCCGGTGCCGGGCCGCCCGGATGCAGGCCTTGAGGTTGGCCGAGGTGCGGCGCTCCTCGTCCATGATGCCCAACTTGACGGTGTATTGCGGCAGGCCCAGCACCGCCTCGGCCCGGGTGAAGATGTCGTCGGCCAGCGCGACCTCGGCCGGCCCGTGCATCTTCGGCTTCACCACATAGACCGAGCCGGCCGACGAATTGGCCCGCAGGCCGTTCACGTCGTGCAGCGCGATCAGCGTGGTCACGAAGGCATCCATCAGCCCTTCCGAGATCTCGGCGCCCTCGGCGTCGAGCACGGCCGGCGTGGTCATCAGGTGGCCGACGTTCCGGACCAGCATCAGCGCCCGGCCCTTCAGCCGGAAGCTCGTGCCGTCGGGGGCGATGAATTCCGGGTCGGCATTCAGCTGGCGGACCTGGGTCTTGCCGCCCTTGGCGAATTCGGCGCTGAGGGTGCCGGCCATCAGGCCCAGCCAGTTGGCATAGGCGCCGACCTTGTCCGCCGCATCGACGCAGGCGACGGAATCCTCGCAGTCCATGATTGCGGAGATGGCCGATTCCAGGTGCACGTCGGCGATTCCGGCCGGGTCGAGCTGGCCCACCGCGTTGTCGCGGTCCACGTCGAGGACGATGTGCAGGCCGTGGTTCCTGAGGAGGATCTTCCGGGGCGCCTCGGGGGCCCCGAGATAGCCGGCGAACTGCCCGGGGTCCTTTAGCGCCGGCGACAGGGCGCCTCCTTCGACCCGGTAGCCGGGGATGTCGCCATGGCTGCCATAGGCCAGCGGCGCGACCTCGTCCAGGAAGGCCTTGCTCCAGGCGATGACGCGCATCCCGCGGTCGGGATCGAACCCCTTGCCCTTGGGCAGGTCGCCCATGGCATCGGTGCCGTAGAGCGCGTCATAGAGCGAGCCCCAGCGCGCATTGGCGGCGTTCAGGGCGTAGCGGGCATTGGTGATCGGCACCACCAGCTGCGGCCCCGGCAGGCTGGCGATCTCGGGATCGATGTTGCCGGTGTCGATGGTGAAATCCGGGCCCTCGTCTTCCAGATAGCCGATTCCGGTAAGGAAGGCGCGATAGGCCTCCGGGTCGATGGCGCGGTTGGCCCGGTGCCAGGAGTCGATCTCGGACTGCAGCCGCAGGCGTTCGGCCAGTGCGGCCGCAATGCGCGGGCCAAGCTCGGCCACGGCGCCGGCGAAACCCTCCCAGAACGCCGCCGGGTCGATGCCGGTGCCCGGGATCGCCTGGGTCTCGACGAAGTCGGCCAGCACCGCGGCGACCTTCAGACCGCTGCGGTCGACATAGGTCTCGGGGATCGGAGTGGGGATCTCGGCGGCCATGATGCGCTCCTTCTTCGCGGGACTGCCTTTAGGCAGTAACGAATATTCGCGCGGGGATAAACCCTTGCCGGGACGACACGTCGCAGGGGGAGGGAGATGGTACCGCCTCCCTGGCTTGAACAGGGGACCTCCGGATCCACAATCCGGCGCTCTAACCAACTGAGCTAAGGCGGCACGTTGCGGCGATTTACCGATGCAGACGGGCAAATGCAAGAGTGTCAGGACCCCGGGATGGCCTTTTCCCAGTGCTCTTCGGTCAGGGCGCGCCCGAAGCTGGTGACCGGAAACCGCGCAACCCGGTGAAACCCGGCCCGGGCATAGAGACGGCCGGCGGCGGCGTGCTCGGCATGAGTAGCGACGCGCAATGTCCGGGCGCCATGGTCCGCGGCATGGGCGGTGAGCCGGTCCAGCAGCGCCCTGCCCAGACCCTGCCCCCGGGCGCCGGGGTCGAGGTAAAACAGCCGCAGCCGCGCCGCCCCGTCCGGGTCGCGGCCATGAAGGATCGAACCTTGCCGCACCGCGTCGCGCCACAGGATCCAGCCGCAGGCCTGGCCCGGGTCGGTCGCGGCCAGCACCTCGTCCAGCCGGCGCGCCACCAGCGGCGGGAAACTGGCATCAAAGCCCTCGCCGTCGCAGTACTGCGCCACGTGCCGGTCCAGCACCCAGTCGCGGTCGCCGGCATCCAGGGGTCGGATCGCGTGCATCTCGGTCTTGCCTCGGATCGGGTCAGGGTCTACCCCGCAGGGCAGACCGAAGGAGTGCGCCATGGGGATCAATTCGCCAAGCGATGACAGCGCCGACCTGCAGATCGGGCCCACCGATCAGGGCATGGTGCGGATCTATGTGGAATCCCGGGGCATCGAGATCCCGATGGATTTCGAGGTCGAGGAAGCCCTCGAGATCGCCGAGGAAATCCGCGCAGCGGCGGAGCAGGCCCGGCACATCAGGCCCAGGAAGTGACGCCGGGATCGCGCAGCGCCTGAAGCCGGGCTGCGGCCACCCGCGCGAAGCGCAGCACCAGCGCCTTGCGCCGTGCCGGCGCCAGCGGCGTCTCGACCCCCGGGCGCAGGATCGCCGCATCCCAGGCATCGGCGCGGATCAACCCGGTGGACGCCGGCAGCAGGCCCTCGGGGAAGTCGGCATCGACCGCCCAGAAATACCGGTCGCACCAGTCCAGATAGCCTTGCCACTTGGCATCGGACAGGAAATCGGCCCGGCCCGACTTGCATTCGACGATCCAGACTTCGCCCTTCGGACCCAGCGCCATGACGTCGACCCTGAGCCCCGGCGCCGGGACGAATTCCTCGACGCAGACGAAGTCCTGGGCGCGCAGGTGGCGGCAGACGCCGCGGGCCAGCAACTGGCCGGGCGCGAGCGCCGGGGGCGGAGGAAGGCTGGGCGACGGCTCCATGGCGATAGCTTGAACAATCCGTGAACGGAAGACAAGCCGGTATGGCCCTTGATCGAGGCCGGCCAGCAGCGTATCTAGGACAGCGGCGGGTTCTGCCCTTCCTGTGTCTGTGGCATGATTCCAGTGGCCTTAAGCAAGTCCGAGGGAGCTGGCTCTGTCGAGACTCTGGTCTCGTTATCTGGCGCCCACCTGTATACACAGGTCCTCGGGAATTGCACGCCTCCACGTTTGTGGTGGGCCCGCCGCTTTGCGTTCATCTACCGGCAAAGCGCTGCCGGGGCGGCGTGATCGCAGCCCCTCCAGCGGCGCAGGCAAACGAAAAAGGGCGCATGATTGCGCCCTTGCAGACCTTTCCTGATGTGTCGCGGATCAGGCCCGGCGGCGCCGCATCGGCTCGACCCGGACCGGCACGGGTTCGGCCAGCAGCACCGGAAGCCGGTCGCGGCGACCTCCCTTCGGTCCGTCCTCGCCGTGGCCCTTGGGCAGCGCCAAGGCGAACTGCACGCCCGCGAAGACAATGCCGTTGAACACCCACAGCATGACGACCGCGATCCATCCGCCCTGCACATGGCTGACCAGATGCCACAGGTTGCCGATGTTCAAATGCAGCAAAGCAGCGACGAACCCTGCCGAGAGCGCGAATCCGATGGCGACCTGACGGATGTAGAGTCGAACGAGATGAGGCATGGCCCGTCCTTTCCTGTTCGTAACAGATATAGCGCAGGCCGGACGCTTCTGCAAAGTCATCCCCACATTTGTCGCAGGCGGGAGCGGTCTTTGCTCATGCGCTGAGCAGTCTCAGAACGTTCACCCCCACCCAGGCCGCGACCGCGGTCAGAACCGTTCCCCAGGCAAGGTCCAGCGCCACCTGCGACAGCGACCAGGCTTTCAGTGTGGCGTAGTTGGTGAACTCGTAGGTGCCATAGGCCACCGCACCGAGAATGGCGCCGTTGACGAGGGCCTGAACCGGGTCGCCCGCCCGCAGTGCCGGCAGGCTGACCAGTTTCACCAGACCGGCCACATAAGCGAGATAGAACAGCGCCGCGGCCCCGAACCGCGGCGCATCGAGCATGATGTCGCCCAACTGGGCGCGGAACAGCGGTGCCATGACGAAGCGGAGCATGATCGCGTCCGCTGCGAGAAAGAACGTTGCCGTAACAAGATAAAGTCCGACGATCTGCATGACCGTCGAACTAGTGCAGCGGCACCCCGTGTCGAGAGCGAAGCAGCCGGTCGCGGATCAGAACGCTTCCGGCCTTGCCTCGCGGGCCATGTGGTCGAGGACCGCGTTGACGAAGCGGGGTTCCTTGCTGTCGGGCGCGAAGGCCTCGGCGACCTGGATGTATTCGGTGATCGCCACCTTCGGCGGCGTGGCCGGGTCGAGGATCTCGGCCCCGGCGGCACGGAACAGCGCCCTGAGCGTCGGATCGAGCCGCGCGATCGGCCATTTCGCCACCAGCGCCCTGTCGGTCATCTGATCGATCCTGGCCTGCAGGTTCACCGCGTCGTCGACCACCTTGCGGAAGTGCCCGAGATCGGCATCGGCCATGTCGTAGTCCTCGAAGTGCTCGCCGAACCGGTGGTCGGCGAATTCGCGCACAACATGGTCGGCGCTCTGGCCGGTCGCTTCCATCTGGAACAGCGCCTGCACGGCGAAGAACCGCGCGGCCGAGCGCTGCTTGCGACGCTGGTTGCCGGACAGGTTGGTGGGCTGGACGCCGGTCACGCGCGGTCCGTTCCGTCATCCGGCCCGAGGTCCGCGGCAAGGAAGCCGACGCCGGTGCTGCGGTTGCTGAACCGGCGCGAAAGCGCGATCAGGTGCAGCGCTGCGGCGGCGGCGCCGCCGCCCTTGTTCATCTCGGCCGGGTCGGCCCGAACCAGCGCCTGGTCCATGGTCTCGACCGTCAGGATGCCGTTGCCGACGCAGGCGCCCTGCAGGCCCAGCAGCAGCAGCCCGCGCGAGCTGTCGTTGCAGACCGTGTCGTAATGGCTGGTCTCGCCCCGGATCACGCAGCCGAGCGCCACGAAACCGTCGAAGTCGCCGCCGATCCAGGCCATGCGGATCGCCGCCGGGATCTCCAGCGCGCCGGGAACCTCGATCACCTCGACGCTGCCGTCCGCGGCCTCGACCTCGGCCGTGGCGCCGGCGACCAGCAGGTCGGCGATGTCGCGGTAGAACGGCGCCACCACCAGGGCAAGGCGCGGGGCCTTGTCGAAGACGGGGCGCGCAAGGGTCTGTTCGGTCTGTCGTGCCAAGGGGATCACTCCGACGGGATCGGGCGGGTGTCTTCGATCGAAAGACCGTAGGCCATCAAGCACCACGCGGGGCTTCGCCGAATTCGTCAGGAGGATCAGCCGCGACAGCCCGAGCGAGGACAGGATCTGTGCCCCCAGGCCGTACTGGCGCAGGGTGCGCGGCGTCGCGGTATCCTCGGGGTGAAGCTTCATCGTGGTGTCGCGCAGCAGGACCAGGACCCCCCGCCCCTCGGCGGCGATGACCCGCATGGCCTGCGAGAACTCGCTCGCCCGGCCGGGCGCGCCCAGACCGGCCATGTCCAGCAGCGGATCCAGCGCATGCATCCGCACCAGCACCGGCGCCTCGCCCGAGATGTCGCCCTTGATCAGGGTGATGTGTTCGTCGCCATGGGCGGTGTCGGAATAGATCCGCAGCGTCCAGTCGCCGCCGAATTCCGAGGTCACCTGGCGTTCCTGGGTGATCCGCTTTAGGTTGTCGTGGCGCCGGCGATAGGCGATCAGGTCCGAGATCGTGCCGATCTTCAGGTTGTGCCGCTGGGCGAAGGCGACCAGATCGGGCAATCGCGCCATGGTGCCGTCGTCGTTCATCACCTCGCAGATCACGCCGGCCGGGCTCAGCCCCGCCAGCCGCGCCACGTCCACCGCCGCCTCGGTGTGCCCCGCCCTGACCAGCACGCCGCCGTCGCGCGCGCGCAACGGGAAGACATGGCCCGGCGTGGCGATGTCGGCGGCGGTCTTGGTCGGATCGATCGCGACCGCCACGGTCCGCGCCCGATCATGGGCCGAGATCCCGGTCGAGATGCCTTCGCGCGCCTCGATCGAGACGGTGAAGGCGGTCTCGTGCCGCGAAGCGTTCTCGGAAGCCATCAGCGGCAGGCCCAGCCGGTCGACCCGTTCGCCGGTCAGCGACAGGCAGATCAGCCCGCGGCCGTGGGTGGCCATGAAGTTGATCGCCTCGGGCGTCGCCATCTGCGCCGGGATCACGAGGTCGCCCTCGTTTTCGCGGTCCTCGTGGTCGACGAGGATGAACATGCGGCCGTTCCGTGCATCCTCGATGATCTCTTCGGTGGTCGAGATGGCGGCGGACAGATCATGGAGGGCGGAAGTTGGATCGGACATAACGGCTCCGCAGGACTTTGCGTGGCAGGTTTAGACGAGCGCGCGAGCCTTGGCCAGAGCGGGCGGACGATGCTAGGATGAATTGGGCAGGGAGACGGCGATGCGCATAGCGACCGTTGCGACTGGGGGAATTGGCGGGTTCCTGGCAGTCAGGTTGGCAAGGATCGGGCTTGAGGTGGCCTGCATCGCGCGCGGCGCGCACCTGGAGGCGATCCGGAGCCGGGGCCTGCGACTGGAATCGTCGGACGGGATCGAGATGGTGATACCGTGGCGCGCCACCTCCGACCCCGCCGAGGTGGGGCCGGTCGACGTCGTGATCCTGGCCGTGAAGGCGGGCGATCTGGACCGGGTCGCAGCGATGTGCCGGCCCCTGATGGGGCCCGAGACGGTGATCGTGCCTTTCCTGAACGGGGTCGAGACCCGGCAACGGGTGAGCCGGCACCTGCCGGAGGCGCATCTTGCCGACGGTGTCGCCAATGTCTCGGTCACGCTGCGCGAGCCCGGGGTGATCCAGCAGACCGGAGAGTTCGCGCGGTTTCTGTTCGGCTTCCGGGAGGGCGGCTCCTCGCGCCATCTGCGCGACCTGCGCCTTGCCTTGCGCCAGGCCGGGCTGGATTCACCAGAGACCGCCGACATCCGCTGCGAGGTCTGGACCAAGTTCGTCTTCTTCGCCGCGCTTTCGGGGATGACCGCGGCCTCGGGCTGCGACCTTGGCGCCATCCGCAGCCAACCTGAAACGGCGGCGCTGTTCCGCGAGGCCATGGCCGAGGTGGACCGGGTAGGCCGGGCCCGCGGCGTGCAACTTGCCGCGGACATCCTCGCGCGGCAATGGCAGCTGGCCGAGAACGGGCCGGCCACCCTGCGTGCCTCGACAGCCATCGATGTGGCGGAAGGGCGGCCGCTGGAGACACCCTGGATCAACGGGGCCGTGGTCCGCCTGTCGGCAGTGGCGGGCTTCGATGCCCCGGTCAACCGCGCGCTGGCGGCGCTGCTGGCGCCGCGCGTCGCCGGAAGACCGGAGGGCGCCGAAGCCTATACCGAGAAGAAGCGCGTCTCGTCCATGTAGCCGGCGGCGCGCACCGCGGCACACCAGTCGCGTTCAAGCGGGGTGGCCCCGACGATCACCACCTCGCGCGGGGGAAGTCGCGCGCCGCCTAGGATCCCGGCCAGCGCTGCCCGGGTCTCGCCCCAGGTCTGGGCCAGACCCGGCGCTGCCCCTGCCGCGACGAAGGCGATTCCCTGGCCGTATTCGATCCGGGCCGCAAGTCGCGCCGGCGACAGCGGCGGATGCGCCGCCAGAATCCGGCCGGCACGGATCAGTGCGGCAAGGCGGTCAGCGCGGTCTGGTGCCAGACTTTCGTCCGGACGGTGGATGCGCAGGGCGTTCGACGAGAACAGGAATGCCACCACGTCGTGGCCCGAGGCGGCCCGGATCGAGGCATAGGCCCGGTAGTCGATGCCCAGTTCGGCCGCGCGCCGGACTCGGTTGCGGATCACCTCGACCGGCAGCGCCGGCAACAGATCGGCCCGGGCCCGGCGCCAACAATGGCGCTGCCAGCCGCCCCCCGGCGCCAGCGCGGGTCCGCCATTGTGGCCGATGCCGCTCACGCCGCCGCCCAGTCCTGCAGCCGCGCCACATAGCGGGCCAGGGTGTCGATCTCGAGGTTGACCCGGTCACCCACCGTCGCCGTGCCCCAGGTGGTCACCGCCTTGGTGTGGGGGATAATGTTGACCCCGAAGTCGCAGCCGTCGACCTCGTTCACGGTCAGCGAGGTGCCGTTCAGGGCCACCGATCCCTTGGGCGCAATGAAGCGGGCCAGCCCCGCCGGGGCGCGAAATGTCATCCGGGTGCTGTCGCCCTCGTCGTGGAGGCCGACGATCTCGGCCACGCCGTCCACATGGCCCGACACGATGTGACCGCCCAGCTCGTCCCCGACCTTCAAGGCGCGTTCCAGGTTGATCCGTGTGCCCGGGGTCCAGCCTGGCGATCCGATATTGGTCTTCGATTGGGTCTCGGCCGAGATGTCGACCTGGAACCAGCCCTGCCCGTCCGGCTCGACCCCCTTGGCGGTCACCGTCAGGCACACCCCGTCGCAGGCGATCGAGGCGCCGATGGCGATGCCGGAAAGCTCGTAGCCGGTGGCGATCCGGGCGCTCAGATCGCCCGCTTGCCGGACCGAGACGACCCGGCCCATATCGGTGATGATGCCTGTGAACATGGGCGCCTCCCTTCAGCAAGACCGGCCGTCTTGGCGTAACGCCGGCCGTCGCCGGGTGCAAGCCGGGGCGACGGCAGACAGCGCGCCGGAAGGACCCCGACCGGATGCGCACCGCCGCCTTCGAGCGTTGCGATACTGCAACGCAGCGCAACCGGCTGACGACGCAGGATTCCCGTGTCGCAGGAGTGTTGCAATGTTCCGCGATGCCCGATCGCAGGCTTCCCGGATGCCGGGGGGCGGGCGACAGTCATTCGGGATGAATTGCACATGAAACAGGTTCCCACCTTCCCGGCCCTCGGCGGCCTCCTGCTGTCGACGGCGGTGCTGGCTCTGGCCTCTTCCGCCGCGCATGCGCAGGACAACAACTCCTTGCTGAAATACACCTTCTCCAACGGCGCGACGCTGACCAACTATGGCCAGATCAACGAAGCCTGGCTGAACTATGACGACGGTCAGGAGCAGCGGGACTTCGCGCCGGTCGACAACGCCAACTCGTCGAACCGTATCGGCATGCTGATCGAGAACGGGATCAACGACGCCTCGAGCGTGAACTTCCGGGCCGAGCTGCAGTACATGCCGCGGCCGTCGAACCAGGTCAACTTTGCTGACCCCTACGTGAACGACTACGAGCTGGAAAAGACCGACATCCGGCATTTCGAAGTCTGGTACGAGAACGAGAACTTCGGCAACTTCTGGGGCGGCCAGGGCAAGATGGCCTCGGACGACATCTCGGAAATCGACCTTTCGGGCACCACCGTCGTCGCCAAGTCGGCGATCGGGGACACCGCGGGTGCGTTCTTCTTCCGCGAGACCGACGGCACCCTGTCGAACATCCAGATCGGGAAAGCGTACCGCAACCTGGACGGCAGCCGCCGGATGCGCGTGCGTTATGACACGCCGACCTTCGCCGGCTTCACCTTCTCGGCCGCCTATGGCCAGGACGTGCTGGTCGAGGACGACGACAACGACTACTACGACGCCGCCCTGCGCTATGACTTCAAGAACGACAGCTTCAAGCTGCAGTCCGGCATCGGCTACAACTGGGTCGAGGCGCCGAATGGCGGCAACAGCACCCAGTTCTTCTCTGGCTCGGCCTCTGCCCTGCATGTGCCGACCGGCCTGAACGCCACCATCGCGGGCGGTACCCGCGTCGATCAGGACGGCGACTTCTGGTACGGCAAGCTGGGCGTGATCCGCGACTTCCTGTCGATCGGCTCGACCGCGATCTCGGTGGACTACGGCTATGGCAACCAGTTCGCCGGCAATGACGGCCAGTTCGACAGCTGGTCGATCGAAGCGGTGCAGCGCTGGAAGCGGACCAGCATGGAATTCTATGCCATGTACCGTCTGCACGAATTCGGCGACGACAATGCCGATTATGACGACGGTGCCGCCTGGTTCGCCGGCGCGCGCTGGCGCTTCTGAGCCCGCCTTGCGGGACCGGGGGCGTCCGGACAGCCGGGCGCCCTCAGACCATCGTGCCGGACAGTTCCTTGGCCAGAAGCCGGATTTCGGCCCGGATCGGGCCCTGGCGCGGCGGATCGGCCAGCGTGGTGAACCAGTGCGACTCGGTCCGCCGCCCGGCCCTGAGCCCGGTCCAGGTCAGATCGCGCAGCACCGCCTGCGCCGGCGCGGGCAGCGGGTCCAGCGCCTCCCAGCCGTTCAGGGCGCCCCAGATCCGGGTCCACATCCGCCCCACCGACCACGGGTTGTAACCCCCGCCCCCCAGCACCAGAAGCCGCGGCGCCAGCGGCCTGAGCCCGGCGAGGATCTCCAGATGGGCATTGTTCGACAGCGCGAGCCGCGACATCGGATCCTCGGCCACCGCATCGGCGCCGCATTGCAAGACGATGGCGTCGGGCCGGAAGGCGGCGACCCGCGGCAAGATCACCGCGTCGCGCAGGAACGCCGCCTCGCTGTCGTTGAACCCGGCCGGGACCGGCAGGTTGAAGACGTTGCCGACGCCGCGGTCGCTCACCGCCCCGGTGCGCGGCCAGCGGTTGACCTCGTGGACCGAGATCAGCAGTACCGCCGGATCGGCAGCAAAGGCGAAGTCGACCCCGTCGCAGTGATGGGCGTCGATGTCCACATAGGCGACCCGGTCGCAGCCCGTGCGCCGGAGCGCGAGGATCGCCAGAACCGGGTCGTTCAGGAAGCAGAAGCCGTTGGCCTGGTCCGGCAGCCCGTGATGGGTGCCGCCGCCGGGGCAATGCACCACCCCGCCGCCGCGCAGCAGTTCGGCCGCCAGCATCACGCCCCCGGCCGAGGTCGCGGGCCGGCGGAACATCGCCGGATAGATCGGGTTCGCCGCGGTGCCCAGATGGTGCCGCGCGCGCACCGCGTCGCTGACGGATTGTGCCGCCTCGGCCGCCTGCAGCGCGGCGACATAGTCGGGAGTGTGCCAGATGGTCAGCGCCTCGGGCCGGGCCCGGGGCGAAGTGCGCCATGCCTCGGCCGGCAGCCAGCCAAGCGCGCGGCCAAGGTCGATGACCTGCGGCACCCGCGGCACCGCTAGCGGATGCCACCGGCCATAGGACGAGGACCGATAGACCTCGGACCCGATGAACAGCGGCCGCGCCAAGGCAGCGGCTTCAGCCCCCGCCCCCGCCGTCATTGCGCCAGAAGCGCCTCGATCGGGCCGGTGATCGCCTTCGAGGTCGGCTCGGTCCGCGACCCCCAGGTGGCCGCCACGGTCCCGTCGGGCGCCAGCAGCACCTTGTTGAAGTTCCAGGACGGCACGAAGCCCTCGCTGTCCGCCAGCCAGCGGTAGAACGGATGCGCCTTGGCGCCCCTCACATGGGTGATCTCGGCCATCGGCATGGTGAGCGAGAAGTTCAGCGCGCAGAACTCCTTCACCTCGTCGCCGCTGGCGAGTTCCTGGCGAAAATCGTCCGACGGCACCGCCAGCACCACGAGGCCGGCGTCGCGGTAGCGGTCGTAGAGCGCCTGCAGCCCGTCATACTGCGGGGTGAATCCGCACAGCGACGCGGTATTGACCACCAGCACCGGCCGGCCGCGCCAGTCGTCCAGATCCAGCGCGCCGCCGTCGATCGAGTCGAATTCGAAGGCACCCGCGCGCCCGGCCAGAGCGACGGGCAGGACCAGCGCAAGAAACAGCAGACGTGTCATGGAACCTCCGGCGGCCAAAGCACGTTAGAAGGAATAGATCGCCCGCGAGTAACTTCAACTCAAGCCTGTGCGGGCTATGCCATGGACAGCCGCCGGAACGTTGCGCATAGTGAACCGGGGTGATCCAACGCAAAGAAGAAACATCAGGAACGAGCAGGCCCGGAGGAGATGAAGCTACAGAAGTTCCCGCAACTCCCGCCCGAAATCGCCGCTGCTGTCGAAGCCGACAGCCGGTCGCAGTTTGGCGCCTTGTGCTATCGGAAAGCGGCCGGAGAGGTTGAGGTGCTGCTGATCACCAGCCGCGGCACCGGACGCTGGATCGTGCCGAAGGGCTGGCCGGTCCGCGGCCAGACCCCCGCCGGCAGCGCCCTGATCGAGGCTTACGAGGAAGCCGGCGTGCGCGGTGTCGTGCACCCGGTCTGTCTGGGCATCTACACTGACGTGAGGTCCGACCCGCGGACGATTGCGATCTTTCCCGTCCGGGTGAAGCGGCTTTTGTCCAAGTACCCCGAGATGGGCGAACGAAAGCGGAAGTGGCTGCCCCTGGCCGAAGCCGCCGACGCGGTGGACGTGCCGGAACTGGGCGAGATCATCCGCACCTTCGACCCGGCGATCATGCTGAAGGGCTGAACCGGAAGCGTGACACGCTTCCGGCCTTGGCCCGCCCCCGGAGGCTGACTACATCCGGGATTTCGGACCGGTCTCTGCAAGTTGACGCGGGACCGACCGGTTGCCACGGAAGGACGGCGATGATCCGCTTCGCCCTGCGCTGCGACAACGGCCACCGCTTCGAAAGCTGGTTCCGCTCGGGGCCAGCCTTCGACGCACTTGAGGCCGGAGGTCAGCTCGAATGTCCCGTCTGCACCTCGCGCCAGGTCGGGAAGGCGCCGATGGCGCCGGCAGTGGCCGCAAAGAAACCCGACTCGACCGAGGCGACACGCGCCACTGTGGACGAACCGGCCCGCGGTGTGCTGTCGGCCGGGCGCAACAGCCACCTGGCCCAGGCCATCGACCGGTTGCGCCGCACCATCGAGGCCGAAACCGATGACGTCGGACGCCAGTTCGCCGACGAAGCCCGGGCGATCCACGATGGCCGCGCCCCCGAGCGGGCGATCCGTGGCGAGGCCAGCGTCGAGGAAACCCGCGCCTTGCTGCGCGACGGTATCCCGGTGGTGCCGCTGCCGTTCCGCGATCCCAACAAGGCGAACTGACGCGCCCGTTGTCCCCGCCGGTGACCCCGCGCGCCCTTGCGAAGCGCCCGCCGCTTGCCTATGAGACGCGCGACCGCGAAGGGGTGCAAAGGAAAGCGCGATGCCGATCCTGGTGATGAAATTCGGGGGGACCTCGGTCGCCGACCTGGAGCGGATCCGCAACGCCGCCGGCAAGGTGCGCGCCGAGGTCGCCCGCGGCTATGACGTGATCGTCATCGTCTCGGCCATGTCGGGCAAGACCAACGAACTGGTCGGCTGGGTGGAAAGCACCGGCCCCTTCTTCGATGCCCGCGAATACGATGCCGTGGTCAGCTCGGGCGAGAACGTGACCGCCGGCCTGATGGCCCTGACCCTGCAGGAGATGGACGTGCCGGCGCGCAGCTGGCAGGGCTGGCAGGTGCCGCTCATGACCACATCGGCCCACAGCACGGCCCGGATCGAGGAGATCCCGCGCCACAATATCGACCAGAAGTTCGCCGAGGGCATGAAGGTCGCGGTGGTGGCGGGATTCCAGGGCATCAGCCCCGAGGGCCGGATCACCACCCTTGGCCGCGGCGGCTCGGACACCACCGCGGTGGCCTTCGCCGCCGCCTTCGAGGCAGAACGCTGCGACATCTATACCGATGTGGACGGCGTCTATACCACCGACCCGCGCATCACCCACAAGGCGCGCCGGCTGGAGAAGATCGCCTTCGAGGAAATGCTGGAACTGGCCAGCCTTGGCGCCAAGGTGCTGCAGACCCGCTCGGTCGAGCTGGCGATGCGCTACAAGGTCCGCCTGCGCGTGCTGAGCTCGTTCGAGGACACCGATGAGACCAGCGGCACCCTGGTCTGCGATGAGGATGAAATCATGGAATCGAAAGTCGTCAGCGGCGTCGCCTATTCCCGCGAAGAGGCCAAGATCACGCTGGTCACCGTCGAGGACCGGCCCGGGATCTCGGCCGCGATCTTTGCGCCGCTGGCCGAGGCCGGCGTGAACGTCGACATGATCGTGCAGAACATTTCCGAAAAGGACTATGAGGATCACCCCGGTTCGGTGACCGACATGACCTTTTCCTGCCCGGTCAATCAGGTCGCCCGCGCCCGCAAGGCGATGGAAGAGGCCAAGGCCGCCGGTCACATCGCCTATGACGATCTGGTGGTCGATACCGAGGTCGCCAAGGTCTCGGTCGTGGGCATCGGCATGCGCAGCCATGCCGGCGTCGCCGCGCGCATGTTCAAGGCGCTGGCCGATGAAAACATCAACATCAAGGTCATCTCCACCAGCGAGATCAAGATTTCGGTGCTGATCGACCGCAAATATATGGAACTGGCCGTGCAGGCGCTGCATGATGCCTTCGAACTGGAACGCGCCTGATCCAAGGTCGCAGAGCCTGAAGCGGGAGGATCATGGCCGAACGCAAGGAAAGCGAATCGCGCAAGCTGCTTTTGCGGCTGCGCGAGACTTTGGCCGCTCCGGGCACGGGTCAGCACCGGCTTGACCAGATCACGCATCATATCGCCGATTCGATGGGCAGCCAGGTCTGCTCGATCTATCT
>JBGAOK010000098.1:0-14144 GCA_044221805.1 Meridianimarinicoccus sp. | reverse complement strand
CGTGGTGCCTGAGGCCGCCGGCCAGCAGGCACAGGCCGACGACGCCGTTCAGGACGATCATCAGCACCGCCAGCACGGTGTCGCGCGCCACCTCGGGCGCGTCGGTCTCGGTGGAGAGCAGGACCGACAGGATCAACGAGGTCTCGATCGCCGTCACCGCCGCCGCCAGCACCAGCGAGCCGAACGGCTGGCCGAGCCGGATCGCGACGATCTCGGCATGGTGCACGGCGGAAAAGACCGCGCCGATCACCGCCACGGCGGCCAGCGCGGCGAGCCAGCCCGCATCCTCGTCGATCGCGTTGAGGTGCCCGATGGCGACAAGCGCCAGAGCGGCCAGCGGGAAGGCCCAGCTCCACAGGGGCGTGCCGTGGGAGGACGCCGCATTTCCGCTCATGCCGGCCCCCTGCCCTGCCGCGGATGGCGCGGATATCCGGCCACGTCGGCGCCGGTCAGCTCCGCCAGCGCTTCCAGGACGAGGTCGAGCCGGTATAGACGTTCAGGTCCACCGGCCCGTCGATCCCCGGCACCTGGCCGGTTCCGGTGTACTGCCAGAAGGTCCATTCGGCGCCCGGATAGACGTCGACCGGGTGCCCGGCGACAGACCGCAGCCAGAATTCGGTGTTCTTCAGCGACCCGATGTCGGTCTCGCGGTAGAAATCCACGGTGGTGTAGATCACCGGGCGCTGGCCGTAGTGCCGTTCCAGGATGTCGAGGAACGTCTTCGCCTCGGCATTGATGTGCCCGCTGTCGGGGCGCCAGGGGCAGGTGGTGGATTTGGGGGTCCATTCCATGTCGAGCACCGGCGGCAGGGCGTTGGGGTCGCGCGGCACGTTGGCGATGTACCAGCGCGCCTGCTCCTCGGCGCTGCGGCAGAAATAGTAGTAGTGGTAGCCGCCGCGGGCGACCCCGGCCCGGGCCGAGTTGATCCAGTTCTTCAGGAACATCGGGTCGGCCACGTCGCCGCCTTCGGTCGCCTTGATGAAGGCGAAGGACACGCCCGACTTGCGCGCCACCGGCCAGTCGATGTCGCCCTGCCAGCGCGAGACGTCGACGCCGTGGACCTGATGGCCATAGGGTGCGCGGGAATCCCAGGGGTGGGGCTTGTAGTCGCCGAAGCGCGGTGCCGAGACCGCCACGGCCCGGGAACTGCCCACCGCGGTCTGCGACGGGGCGGTCCGTTGCACATCCACGGAGGACGACGAACAGGCGGCAAGGGCCGCCACGAGAAGGAATGCCAACGGCAGGCGCATTCTGCGGCTCCGATCACGAAATCTGACCGCACTGCGCCGGATTTCGTGAAGAAAGTCAATCGGAATGGATTAAGTTCTTCCGACAAGCCCTTGCAGTGCTGCAAGAAAGCCAGACCCCGCCGGTCACGTTCCAGGCCATCGGAATTGTTCCATTGATTGGACTGTGTTTTCTCGGGGTCGGGAAGGGAGCCATCGGGCTGCGGATTTCGCCCCGCGGGGCGACGGATCGGCGGACAGACCCGATGCGCCACGCCGAGGCCGGCGAGACCTGATTCTGACCCGCAAGGCACGGCCGGCTCCCGTGCGCCCCGGCGCCGGAGCTGGGGCCTGGCGGTTACCGGCCGCTCCCCTGCCCTGCTGCGGCCGACGCCCGGAAAAGCGGGACCTGCCCCCGGGGGACTGGCCGTCTGGAGGCGTCGACTCAGCCCCGCTCACCCCATGGTTGGCATGACGAATTCCGGGTCGGAGCGGACCCCGGTGGGCCATCTTGTGGTGACGGCCTTCATCCGGGTGTAGAAGCGGATGCCCTCGGGGCCGTGCATGTGGTGGTCGCCGAACAGCGAGGCCTTCCAGCCGCCGAAGGAATGGAACGCCATCGGCACCGGGATCGGGACGTTGATGCCGACCATGCCGACCTCGATGTCCTCGGCGAAGCTGCGCGCCGCGTCGCCGTCGCGGGTGAAGACCGCGACCCCGTTGGCATAGTCATGGGCCTGGATCAGCGCCACCGCGGCGTCGTAGCTGGGCCGGCGCACCACCGACAGCACGGGGCCGAAGATCTCCTCCTTCCAGATCGTCATCTCAGGGGTGACGTGGTCGATCAGGGTGCCGCCCAGGAAATAGCCGTTCTCGTAGCCCTGCCGGTCCATCCGGAAGCCGCGGCCGTCGACCACGACCCGGGCGCCCTCGGCCTCGCCCCGGTCGATGTAGCCCCTGACCTTCGCCAGGTGCTGGGCGGTGACCAGCGGACCCATCTCGGAGGTGCGGTCGGCCGCCGGGCCGATCTTCAGCGCGGCCACCTTGGGGGCGAGCTTCCCGATCAGCGCGTCGGCGACCCGGTCGGTCACCGGAACCGCCACCGAGATCGCCATGCAGCGTTCCCCGGCCGAGCCGTAGGCCGCCCCCATCAGCGCGTTCGCCGCCATGTCGAGATCGGCGTCGGGCAGGATCACCATGTGGTTCTTGGCGCCCCCCAGGGCCTGCACCCGCTTCCCGGCCGCGGTGCCGGCCTGGTAGATGGTGCGCGCGATCGGGGTCGAGCCGACGAAGCTGACCGCCTTGATGTCGGGATGCGCCAGCAGCGCGTCCACCGCCTCCTTGTCGCCGTTGACCACGGCGAAGACGCCCGCCGGCAGCCCGGCCTCGGCCAGCCACTCGGCGATCAGCAGCGACGCCGAGGGGTCGCGTTCCGAGGGCTTCAGCACGAAGCAGTTGCCGCAGGCCAGCGCCACCGGGAACATCCACATCGGCACCATGGCGGGGAAGTTGAACGGCGTGATCCCGGCGACGACGCCGAGCGGCTGGCGCAGGGTATGGGCATCGACGCCCGAGCCGACATTCTCGGTGAACTCGCCCTTCAGGTGCGAAGGGGCGCCGACCGCGAACTCGACCACCTCGATCCCCCGGGTCACCTCGCCCAGGGCATCGTCATGGGTCTTGCCGTGCTCGGACGAGATCGCCTCGGCCAGCTGGTCGGCGCGCTCCCACAGGATCGCCTTGAACCGGTCGAGGATGCGCGCCCGCCGCAAGGGCGGCGTCTTCGCCCAGGCCGGAAAGGCCGCCCGCGCCGCCGCCACCGCCGCCTCGACCTCGGAAGCCGAGGCCAGCGCCACGGTCGCCTCCGCTGCCCCGGTCGCCGGGTTGTAGACCGGTTGGAACCGCCCCGACCTCCCCGCCACAGCGGCATTGCCGATGAAATGTCCGATCTCGCGCATGGATTGCTCCTCCCATCCCTTGCCGCCATTCTCCGGTTTCATTTCCGCATAGCAATGGCAGTATGCGATCATCTGGATTGCATATCTGCATATCACTGGAGGCGCCGATGGACTGGAGCGATGCCCGCCTTTTCCTGGCCGTGGCCCGGGCCGGGCAGATGCTGGGCGCGGCGCGGCGGCTGGGGATCAGCCAGGCGACGCTGAGCCGCCGGGTCGCCGCGCTGGAGGCGGATCTGGGGCAGGTGCTGCTGGTCCGGCAGGCCCATGGCTGCACCCTGACCGAGACCGGCGCCGCGCTCGCCGCGCGACTGGAGCGGGTCGAGGCCGAGATGATCCGCGCCGAGGAGACCGTGGAGGGCGGCAGCGCCGGCCCCGGCGGCACGGTCCGGGTCGGTGCGCCCGACGGCTTCGGCATCGCCTTCCTGGCGCCGCGGCTGGGCCGGCTGGCCGAGCGGCACCCGAACCTGCTGCTGCAGCTGGTGCCGGTGCCGCGGGCCTTTTCGCTGTCCGAGCGCGAGGCGGACATCGCGGTGCTGGTCGGCCAGCCGCATTCAGGGCGGCTGGTGGTGCGCAAGCTGACCGACTATTCGCTCGGGCTTTACGCGGCGCGCGGGTATCTGGACCGGGCCGGCGTGCCGTCCAGCCCGGACGAACTCGCCCGGGGCCACCGGCTGGTCGGCCATGTGGAGGATCTGATCTATGCCCCGGGCCTGAACTACGCCCGCGACCTGGTCCGGGACTGGACCTCGGCGCTGGAGATCTCGGGGTCGGTGGCGCAGGTTGCCGCCGTGCAGGGGGGCGCCGGCATCGGCGTGCTGCACGACTACATCGCGCGGGGCCAGCCGGAACTGGTGCGCGTCCTGCCCGAGGTGACGGCGACGAGGTCCTACTGGATCGCCTACCACGAGACCCTGCGCGAGACCGCAAGGGTGCAGGCGGTGGCGGCCTTTCTGGGCGATCTGGTGCGCGAGGCACGCGGCGCCTTCCTGCCTGATGCCGCCGGCCCCTCCCGTGCCCCGGACCGGGTCACGATCCCGCGGGCGTGAAATCCAGCCGCTCGACCGGCCCCAGTTCGGCCGCGGCCGCCGCCAGCAACGGCTCGCGGAGGTGGGTGGCCACATAGTCCCGCACGAAACGGTTCGGCGCCGCCAGCACCAGCACACCGTCCCGGTGCGCCACCATCGACAGCCGCCGGTACCAGTTTGCGGTCGCTTCGGGCTGAACGCCGGCCAGCCGGTCGAGCACGCCGGCCCAGGTGCCGGAAGCGGGGCCCGGCGACGCGACATCCCGGCCGGGGGCCGTTTCGGTCGCCGCGCCGAAGTCGAGCCGGACGACGTTGGTGGCCGGGGCCGCCGCCATCAGCTGCCCCGCCCGGCTGGCGAAATCCGCGCCGAGAAGGTCCCAGACCGGCCGCGAGAAGCGTTCGATCCCGGCCCGATCCAGCCGGTAGCTGGCCACCCTGCCCCGCACCCCGGGACGCAGACATGTCAGGAAACCCGCGTCCTGCAACCGGCGGACCTCGCGCTTCACCGTGCGGTCGTGGACGCCCCAGATGCGCGCCATCTCGCTCTGGCCAATGGAAAGCTCGTCGCGCTGCCAATTGTAGCGGGCCGTGATCAATGCGATCAATCGCAACACCGAAACCTGTGCGGCGGGACTTCTGTGGAGGGCGCCGACCGACAGGGCGGTCAACACGTCATACTTCGCCACCCCGGATCCGGGGCCGACGAGACGGCTTGGTTGCATGGTCTGGTCCTGCTCTTGCCTCAACGCGATCGGTATTCTGTTGGCCGATTCTGCAGGGAGGATGAGGCCATGAAATCGCGTTATCTGTCAAACCATTTCGAATTACCGGATTTCCGAAGCGGGTCGTGAAATAGAGGACCATTCTCGGTAGATAGGAGAAGGGTGACTTTCAGAGTGGCACCGAGTCGATCCGCCTGTGTCACCAAAATCCCGCGCAAATGGGTTCCGCTGTCACCTTTCTGCGCGGCGTCAAGCCGGCAACGGACCGGTTTGGCGCGTTAATCCCGCACTGCAGCAGATTTGCGGATTCGGGAAGCGAGGCTTTGCCATTCCGATCAAATCCCGTTATTCAGGTAGCAGAGGCAAAAAACGCGAGTAGAGCAGATGCGCGATCATTCCGACCTGCAGGTCATGAACGAACGAAGTCTGGCGCAGCAATCGGCGGTCCGGCGGGCGACGTTCTCTCCGGCGGAAACCAAGACCCTGAGGGCGTTCTCGATCTGGGAGATCAGTTCCTTCATGTTCGACGTGGCCGCCGACACGCTGCGCAAGAAGCTGGCCGACGACCCCTCCCTGCCCCAGGGCGAGACCCAGGACGACGGGCGCCAGCGCTGGTTCACGCTGGAAGAAATCAACGAGCTGCGCCGCCGGGTGCGCTTCCGGGGCAAGTCGCTGCTGCCGGAACGGCCCAAGGGGCGGGCGATGCGGGTGGCAGTGTCCAACTTCAAGGGCGGCGTCGGCAAGACCGTGGTGGCGCAGCACTTGGCCAATGCGGCGGCGCTGGACGGCTATCGGGTGCTGTGCATCGATTTCGACCCGCAGGCGACGCTGACCCATTCCATGGGGTTGGTCGAGGTGAAGGAATGGCACACGGTCTGGGGCATCATGTGCCGGGACCTCTGCCGCGAGGCCGACCGGATCGTCGCCAGCTATGACGATCCGGACGAATGTCCCTACCCGGCCTCGGACGAACTGCCCGAGGATGTCCAGTCGATCGGCGCCCAGCGGTTCCAGGACTTCATCCAGAAGACCTGCTGGCCGACCATCGACATCATCCCGTCCTGTGCCAACGCGGCCTTCGTGGAATTCGCCTCGGCCCAGTACCGGGCGCTGCACAAGGCCTGGTCGTTCTTCGGCTGCGTCGACCGCTATCTGAACGAGCTGCCCGACGACCAGTATGACCTGATCATCTTCGACTGTCCGCCGGCGATCGGCTATCAGTCGCTGAACGCGGCCTTCGCGGCGGACATCCTCTATGTCCCGTCGGGGCCTGGTTACTGGGAATACGACTCGACCACCAGCTATCTGGGCCAGCTCGGCGACGCGCTCGAGGACATCGCCGAAGGCTACCGGACGTGGCGGCCGATGCCGGGATCACCCTGCCGAAGGCGTTCCGCGACATTCGCATCCTGATGACCCGGTTCGAACCGGCGAACCCGCTGCACACGGCGATGATGGGCGCGTTTCGCAACGTCTTCGGCGCCGATGTCTGCCAGCATCCGATCGAGATGACCCGCGCGGTGGAACAGTCGGGCCGGTTCCAGATGTCGGTCTATGAGCAGGACTACCGGCAGATGACCCGGGACACCTGGAAGCGGGCGCGGCAGAGTTTCGATCGGGCCTATCTTGAATTCCGTGGCACCGTGCTGGCGGCATGGCGGGCGCGGAACTCCAATGCTCAGGCAGGAGGCTGAGGCGATGACGGGCAAGAACAAGTTCGGGTTCGATCCGCTGGACCAGGTGCCGGGAAGCCCGCGGCGCGACCGGTCGGTCGGGCCGATGGGCGCGGCGGTGCGCGAGGCGGCCGCAAGCCTGCAGGAATCGACCGAGGCCAAGGTCGAGCAGCGCCGCCGCAACGCCGAGGATGCCAAGGCCTGGCGCGACGCCCATGCCGAGGGCAGGGTGCTGGTGCGGATCCCGCTCGACGCGGTGCTGACCGGCGACCTGCCGCGTGACCGGATGAACCTGGATGCCGCGGCGGCCTCGGACGAGATGGAGGAGCTGAAGGCCTCGATCCGCGCCCGCGGCCAGCGCGAGCCGATCGAGGTCTACCGGGATGATGAAGGCCGGTACCAGCTGAAGAAGGGTTGGCGCCGGCTGACCGCGCTGCGCCAGCTGCGGACCGAGACCGGCGACGATGCCTTCGACGAGGTCGTCGCCCGGGTCGAGCCGCAGGAGGACGCTGCCGACCGCATCGCGCGCTACATCGACATGGTCGAGGAAAACGTGGTGCGCGAGGACCTGACCTTTGCCGAGATGGCGCAGGTGGCGATCCAGGCGGCGGCGGATCCGGCGGTCGAGGGCGAAGATGCCGAGGCGATGGTCGGCCGGCTCTATGCCGCGCTGCACAAGATGAAGCGCTCCTACATCCGCAGCTTCGTTTTTCTGCTGGGCGAACTCGACGGGGTTCTCGGCTGGCCGAAGGAGGTGTCCCGCAACCTTGGCGTCGAAGTGGCGCGCATCCTGAAGGCCCAGCCGGAGCGCCGCGAGGACCTGCGCCATGCTCTGTCTGGCGCCACCTCGGCCGAGGCGCAGGCGACGGCGCTGGCGGCCTTCCTTGCCGGCGAGACGAAGCCGAAGCGCGAGGCGCGCGTCGCCGAACGCCGGGAGAAGTTCGAGTTCCACGTTGGCCTGACCAAGGTCACGGCCCGCAACGGCGAATGCCGCATGCTGAGCCGCCGTGACTTCTCGCTGGTGCCGCGGGACCGGCTGGAGCGGGCGATCCGCGCCTTCGAGGCCGCCCTCGAGGACTGACGTAACCCGCGGGTTACCGCACCGCCCGGTGCTTTAACCCGCGGGTTACACGCCGCCCGCCGCCGGGGGTTCCCTCTGCTGGCCAGGGCATGCCGAGGAAGCGTCTGGCTGCCGCTGTAATGATCGAAAAGCTACATTAATGCTCATATCAAGTGCAACAACCGGTCAAACATTGGTGTTGCCGACCCGGGATGGCGACGGTACCACCTCGCCGGAACTGCTTCTGGCTCCGGCACCGGCGCACCGGAAAGGCCCGGGCCGGGCGAGGGGGCAGCAGCGACGCTCACCGCCATCTTGTGCCCGGCCAGCCGAACGCCTAGCACCGTGTACAGGCAACGCCAGAAGGCCGGGGCGCCCATGATCGTGCGTGACCGCCCGGGTTTTCTCGGGCTCTTCCTCATCGTGAAGGGGACGGTGCTGGAACGCATCTGGCCTCAGGTCGTGGTGGTCATGGCGCTTTCGGCGCTGGTGGTCTGGGGGCACGGCCATGTGCCGGGGATGGTGCCGTCGCTGACCGGGGCACCCTTCGCGCTGTTCGGGATCGCGCTGTCGATCTTCCTGAGCTTCCGCAACAATGCCGGCTATGACCGCTGGTGGGAGGCGCGCAAGGCCTGGGGCACGCTGTTGGCCGCCAGCCGCGACCTGGACCGGCAGACCCTGATCCTGTCCCGCCGGGGCGAGGCGGCCAGCGCGGCGCGCCGCCGGCTGTGCCATCTGGCGATCGTCTTCGCCGACGAACTGGTCCGGCACCTGCGCGAGGGCGTGCCCGAACGCGCCCGGCCCCGGCTTCTGTCGCCCGACGAGAGGGAGCAACTGGCTGCCGCCCGGAACCGGCCGGAACGGGTGCTGCGGATGATGGGCGAAACCCAGGCCGACCTGCGCGCCGCCGGGACCCTGGGCGAGGCCGAGACCCTGGCGCTCGACACCACGATGCGCGACTTCACCCATGCCATGGCCGCCTGCGAACGGCTGCGCAGCACGCCGGTGCCGTTCGGCTACACGCTCCTGCTGCACCGCACCGCCTATCTGTTCTGCTTGGTCATGCCCTTCGGTTTCGCCGACGTGATGGGATATGCCACCCCCCTGGCCGCGGGGCTGGTGGCCTACACCTTCTTCGGCCTCGACACCCTGAGCGAGGAGCTCGAGGAACCTTTCGGCACCAGTCCGAACGACCTGCCGATCGAGGCCCTGGCGAAGGGCATCGAGATCACCCTGCGCAGCGCGCTGGACGATCCCGACCTGCCGGATCCGGCCCGGCCCGTGGACCACATCCTGCTCTAGGCCGGCCTGCGGGAAGAAGGTCCCGGGGACCGCAGGGGGCGTCCGCCGACCGGTCCGCCCGGGTCCGCAGCCCTTCCGTCAACGCATTGAAAGTATGTAAGACTCCTGCGCAACTGGGGACGCCGACACATCCCTTCGTTTCGCTTGACAGACAGACGGAACGGGCGGAATTCTGGTATACCGGATGTTCGGTCTACCCATCGTCATGACAGGCAGGAGGAGGTTGCAGTGAACATCGACCTCTCGCGCCGCAGCTTCCTCAGGCTGGCGGGTGCGGGTGCGGCGGCGAGCACGCTCGGAGCCATGGGCTTCGGCGCGGCAGAGGCAGCGGAAGCGGCGCATGTGCGACCCTTCAAGCTGGCGACAACCACCGAGACCCGCAACATCTGCACCTATTGTTCGGTCGCCTGCGGCATCATCATGTATTCGAAGGGCGATCTGGCCGCCGGCGAGACCGCCGAGCTGATCCACATCGAAGGCGATGCCGACCACCCGACCAACCGCGGCACGCTCTGCCCGAAAGGCTCGGCGCTGAAGGACTTCGTCAAGTCCGAGACCCGCGCCACCCAGCCGCGCTATCGTGCCGCCGGCGGGACCGAATGGCAGGAGATCACCTGGGACGCCGCTTTCGACAAGATCGCGCGGACCATCAAGGACGACCGCGACGCCAACTTCATCGCCACCAACGACAAGGGACAGACAGTCAACCGCTGGTTGACTGCGGGATTCCTTGCCGCGTCCGGCTCCACCAACGAAACCGGGTGGCTGACCTACAAGACGGTCCGCTCGATGGGGATTCTTGCATTCGACAACCAGGCACGCGTCTGACACGGCCCCACGGTAGCCAGTCTGGCTCCAACATTTGGCCGCGGCGCAATGACGAACGCCTGGACCGACATCAAGAACACCGACCTTGTCATCGTCATGGGCGGCAACGCCGCTGAAGCGCATCCCTGCGGCTTCAAGTGGGTGACCGACGCCAAGGCGAAGCGCGGCGCGAAGCTGATCGTGGTGGACCCGCGGTTCACCCGCACCGCCAGCGTGGCCGACGTCTATGCCCCGATCCGGCCCGGCTCCGACATCGCCTTCCTGATGGGGGTGCTGCGCTACTGCATCGCCAACGACAAAGTGCAGTGGGACTATGTGAAGAGCTACACCAACGCCGCCTTCCTGGTGAAGGCCGGCTATGGCTGGTCCGACGGCCTGTTCAACGGCTATGACGCCGACAAGCGCGCCTTCGACATGACCGAGTGGGACTACCAGATGGGCGAGGACGGCTTCGCGCTGGTCGACCCCACGCTGAGCGATCCGCGCTGCGTCTGGAACCTGCTCAAGGACCATGTCGACGTCTACACGCCCGAGTTCGTGGAGAATGTCTGCGGCACGCCGAAGGACCGCTTCCTGAAGATCTGCGAGATGATCGCGGAATGCTCGGCGCCCGACCGGGTGATGACCTCGCTCTATGCGCTCGGCTGGACCCAGCATTCCAAGGGCGCCCAGAACATCCGCGGCATGGCGATGCTGCAGCTGATCCTGGGCAATGTGGGCATGCCCGGCGGCGGGGTGAACGCGCTGCGCGGCCATTCCAACATCCAGGGCCTGACCGACATCGGGCTTCTGTCGCAGTCGATCCCCGGCTACCTGAACATGCCCAAGGACGCCGAGGTCGATTTCGAGACCTTCATGTCCACCAAGGGCAACGCGCCGCTGCGCCCGGGGCAGACCAGCTACTGGCAGAACTACCGCAAGTTCATGGTCAGCTTCCAGAAGGCGATGTGGGGCGATGCCGCCACCGCCGAGAACGGCTGGGGCTATGACTTCCTGCCGAAGCTGGACGTGCCCTATTACGACATCCTGCGCTATTTCGAGATGATGTCGAAAGGGCAGGTGAACCTCTACTTCTGCCAGGGCTTCAACCCGCTGCTGTCCTTCCCCAACCGCGCCAAGCTGACCGAGGCGCTGTCGAAGCTGAAGCTGCTGGTGGTGATGGATCCGCTGCAGACCGAGACCGCGCATTTCTGGGAGAACCACGGCGCCTACAACGACGTGGACCCGGCGGCGATCCAGACCGAAGTGCTGGAACTGCCGACGACCTGCTTTGCCGAGGACGAAGGCGCCACGGTGAACTCGGGCCGCTGGTTGCAATGGCACTGGGCGGGAGCGACCCCGCCGGGGCAGGCGAAGCCCGACATCTGGATCATGGCGAACGTCTTCCAGCGGGTGCGCGACCTCTATCGGACCGAAGGCGGTGCCTTCCCGGATCCGATCCTGAACCTGAGCTGGGATTACGCCGATCCGCTGCATCCCAAGCCCGAGGAACTGGCGCGCGAGATGAACGGCCGCGCGCTGGCGACGGTCTATGATCCCACCGACCCGACCAAGGTCGTGGTCGAGGCGGGCAAGCAGGTGCCGGGCTTCGGCGCCCTGCGCGACGACGGGTCGACCATGTCGGGCTGCTGGATCTATGCCGGCTGCTGGACCGAGGACGGCAACATGATGGCCCGGCGCGACAACAGCGACCCCGGCGAGATGGGCACCTTCCTGAAGTGGTCCTTCGCCTGGCCGGCGAACCGGCGCATCCTCTACAACCGCGCCTCGGCCGACCTTGCCGGCAAGCCCTGGGATCCGTCCCGGAAGCTGCTGGAATGGAACGGCGAGAAATGGGTGGGCTTCGACGTGCCCGACATTTCGCCCACCGCGAAGCCCGACACCGTCATGCCCTTCCTCATGACGAACGAGGGCGTGGGCCGGCTGTTCAGCCGCAAGGGCCTTAAGGACGGTCCCTTCCCGACCCATATGGAGCCGTTCGAAAGCCCGGTCGCCAACGCGCTGAACCCAGAGTTGCGCGGCAACCCCGCGGCGCGCGTCTTCGCCGACGACCTGGCGCAGATGGCCACCAGTGACGAGTTCCCCTTCGTGGGCACCTCGTACCGGCTGACCGAGCACTTCCACTTCTGGACCAAGCACAACCGGGTGAACGCCGTCCTGCAGCCCGAGTTCTTCGTCGAGATCAGCGAGGAACTGGCCGCCGAGAAGGGCATCACCAAGGGCGGCCGGGTCCGGGTCTGGTCGAAACGGGGCGAGGTCTGGGCGGTCGCGGTGGTGACCAAGCGGATCCGGCCGATGACCTGCGGTGGCAAGACCGTGCATGTGGTTGGCATTCCGCTGCACTGGGGCTTCATGGGGGCGGCCAGGAAGGGCTTCGGGCCGAACAGCCTGACGCCCTTCGTCGGTGACGCCAACATCGACACGCCCGAGTTCAAGGCCTTCCTGGTCAACATCGAAGCTGCAGCAGGGGAGCCGGTGGCATGAGCGAACGCGCACCCGAACCGACCACCGCCGCGGCCAACCCGCCGGTGCAGCCGCTGGCCTCGAACCTCTTGCCCAGCGACGTGGTGCGGGCTTCGGCGATGCCGAACCTGCCCGCACCCGAGCGGCAGATGACCAAGGTCGCCAAGCTGATCGATGTGTCGAAGTGCATCGGCTGCAAGGCCTGCCAGTCGGCCTGCATCGAATGGAACGACACCGATCCCGAGGTCGGCACCAACAACGGGACCTACGAGAACCCGCACGACCTGTCGGCGGAGATGTTCACGCTGATGCGGTTCACCGAGTACGAGAACCCGGTGAGCAACGAGCTGGAATGGCTGATCCGCAAGGACGGCTGCATGCACTGCGAGGATCCGGGCTGCCTGAAGGCCTGCCCGGCACCCGGCGCCATCGTGCAGTATTCCAACGGCATCGTCGACTTCATCTCGGAGAACTGCATCGGCTGCGGCTATTGCGTGACCGGCTGCCCGTTCGACATCCCGCGGATCTCGCCCACCAGCCATGTCAGCAAGAAATGCACGCTGTGCTCGGACCGGGTGGCGGTGGGGCAGGGGCCGGCCTGCGCCAAGGCCTGCCCGACCCAGGCGATCGTCTTCGGCACCAAGGACGACATGATCGCCCATGCCGAGGAGCGGATCGAGGACCTGAAGTCCCGCGGCTTCGAGAATGCCGGGCTCTACAATCCCGAAGGCGTCGGCGGCACCCATGTGATGTATGTGCTGCATCATGCCGACCAGCCCTCGCTCTATGCCGGGCTGCCGGATGACCCGCGGATCTCGCCGGTCGTCGAAGGCTGGAAGGGACCGGCCAAGACCGCAGGTCTGGCCGCCATGGGGATTGCCGCGGTGGGCGCCGTGCTGCACGGCATGTTCGCACGGCCCAACACGGTCTCGCCCCGTGAGGAGATCGAAGCCGAACGGCTGGTGCAGACGGCCAAGCCGATGCCGGAGGACCGGGGATGAGGCGCCAGTATTCCGCCCCCGGCGACGAGATCGCCACCCGCAAGCCGGTGACCGTGCGCCGCTACAAGGGCTATACCCGGCTGAACCACTGGGTCACGGCGGGTTCGCTCATCGTGCTGGCGCTGTCGGGACTGGCGCTGTTCCACCCGGCGCTCTATTTCCTGACCGGGCTGTTCGGCGGCGGTGCCACCACGCGCTGGCTGCATCCCTTCGTGGGGGTGCTGCTGTTCTTCAGCTTCCTGCTGCTGTTCGTCCAGATGTGGCGGCTGAACCTGCCCCAGTCCGGCGACGGCCGATGGGTCAGTCATCTGGGCGATGTGGTGAAGGGGCACGAGGAGAACCTGCCCGAGATCGGCAAGTACAACGCCGGCCAGAAGATGGTGTTCTGGGCGATGACGCTGCTGATCCTGGTGCTGATCGGCACCGGGGTGATGATCTGGCAGCAGTATTTCCCTGACCTCGTCTCGATCCCGACCCGGCGCATCGCGGTCGCGGTGCATGCGCTGGCGGCGGTGGGGATCCTCTGCGTCTTCATCCTGCATGTCTCGGCCGCGTTCTGGACCCGCGGCACGATCCGGGCGATGACCCAGGGCACGGTGACCGGCGGATGGGCCTTCCGCCACCACCGGAAATGGCTGCGCGAACTGGCTGGACGGCAGAGCCACGGGCCGGCAGAGTAACCGCCTGAGAAGGCATCCCCCAACCCCGGTGGCCGGTCGGCCCGGAGGAGACATGGCGTCGAGCCTGCTACCCGATCCTTCTGCCATCGGCGGGGTGCCCAAAGCGCCCTTCGCCTTCCTGCCCGATACGGTCGCGCTGTTCCAGGCGCGCGGACGGCGTTTCGCCTTCCTGGCCGAGACCAGCCGGCTGGGCCCCTATCTGAGCTT
>JBGAOK010000097.1:0-14525 GCA_044221805.1 Meridianimarinicoccus sp. | reverse complement strand
TAGGCCTTGAACTCGCCGAAATACTTCGTCAGCGCCGCCGTCAGCGTCGTCTTGCCGTGGTCAACATGCCCGATCGTGCCGATGTTCACATGCGGCTTCGTGCGTTCAAACTTTGCCTTTGCCATCTTGGCCTCTCCTTGGGCGAGGGGTTGCCCGGGTCCTACAACGCGGGCTCGTTACAAAGCGTGGACCGGAAAATCAAGCGCCCGAATCTGCAGCCTCGGCCGGGGCGGGCGGCACCGCAGGGGCTGCCGGCGCGGCCGGAGCAGCTTCGGGCGCGGCTTCCGGAGCGGCTTCCGTTGCGGCAGGGGCGACCGGTTCCACCGGCGGGACCGGCAGCGGCAGCGGCGGCTTGTCCCGGGCGCGGCGGCCGCCGAACCAGGATTCGTTGTCGCGCAGCCAGCGCTCGACCTCGATCGCGGCATTCGCGGACAGTTCGGCCAGCTGTTCCTCGGCTGTCTGGGTATAGCCCGAGCCCACCACCTGGTCGCCGCCGGCGTCCTCGAACACCGTCAGGTTCTTCGGTTCCGGGTGCAGCCGCGACGGCACGTCGTCATAGGCATTGACCGACAGGAACAGCGCCGACTTCGGCGCGAACAGGACCGGAATGCCCGGCGGCGCCAGCACGTAGCCGGCGACCTTGATGCCGATGGAATAGGACCCGTCGCCCTGGAAGCGGCGCAGCCGCTCGTCCATGGATTTGGTCACGGCAGCCTTCACCACGTCGTCGGGAAGGGTGCGGGTGACCGGCCCGGTGATTGGGTCCTTCACGATCACCACCAGCCGGTCGAGCCGGAAGTCGCCGATCGCGGAATTCGAGGTCTCGCTGTCCAGTTCGCTGGTGCAGCCCGCAAGGACGGCCAGCAGGGCGGCGGCCTGGGCGATGGGCCTCAGGCCGGCGCAGGAGGAAGGGCGGTCTGCCAAGGGGCGCGGTTCCACATCGACAACGGTCCCCGTCGCCTACCCCAATCGGGGCAGCGGTTCAATCGCGGTTGGTTGCCGGAAGGGGAGTGTGCCCTGCAGGGCAAGGTGGCGGCGGCATCAGGGAGGAGGAGGATGCCGCCGCCGATCACGCGGCGCCAGGGAGGAGGAGAGCGCCGGTGAAACCCGTGGTCGGGAGCTCAGCCGCGATGGGCGAGCGCCGCGGCCTGAAGGGCAACGTCGCGGATATTGGCGCGGTGCAGGCCGATATCGGCCAGTTCGCGGTCGGTCATCTGCGAAAGCTCGCGGACGGTCTTGCGATAGGCGCCATTGCGCTTGCGCCAGATTGCGAAACGGCTGCGCAGGTCCGCCGCCGGGTTCGGCAGCGCGGCTGCCGTGCCGATGTAGGTGATGCTGGACATTGTCATGCCTTTCGGTTGCTCGAATGGACGCCTGTTGTCTTTCTGGTCGCGTCCTGATGCCACCAATGTATCCCGATGCTGCACCTGCACAACGTCTCATGCTGCAATGCAGCTATAGCGCAAACATACGCACGCCGCATGTTTTGTCGGCAAGGTTCAAAGATAATGTTTTTTTTCGGTGGTTTGAAATCATGGGGTCGGACGCCAGCCCTCGCCGCACCCTGCCCCAGCGTCACGTCCGGAGCCGGTTCCCCACCCCCGCAAACGGCAGGGGCCGGCCTTTGCGGACCGGCCCCCAAGGTGTTGCGGGCGGGGTCAGAGCTTGCCGGTCAGTTCCGGCACCGCCTGGAACAGGTCGGCGACCAGGCCGAAATCGGCGACCTGGAAGATCGGCGCCTCCTCGTCCTTGTTGATCGCGACGATGATCTTGCTGTCCTTCATGCCCGCCAGATGCTGGATCGCGCCGGAAATGCCGCAGGCGATGTAGAGCTGGGGCGCCACCACCTTGCCGGTCTGGCCGACCTGCCAGTCGTTGGGCGCGAAGCCCGAATCGACCGCCGCCCGGCTCGCGCCCACCGCGGCGCCCAGCTTGTCGGCCAGCGCCGCGATGATCGCGAAGCTTTCCTCGGAGCCCACACCGCGACCGCCCGAGACGACGATCTTGGCCGAGGTCAGCTCGGGCCGGTCGCTGGCCGCGACCTGGTCCGAGATCCAGGCAGACAGGCCCGGATCCGCCGCCGTCGCCACCGCCTCGACCGGCGCGGCGTCCTGGCTGCCGGCGGCCTCGAAGGTCGAGGTGCGGATCGACATCACCTTCACCGGATCGCCCGACTTCACCGTCTGCACCGCGTTGCCGGCATAGACCGGACGCTGGAAGGTGTCGCCGTCCACCACCGCGATCACGTCCGAGATCACCATCACGTCGAGAAGGGCTGCTACCCGCGGCAGGATGTTCTTCGCCTCGGTGGTCGCGGGGGCCGCGATGTGGCTGAAGCCCGGCGCCAGCGCCAGCACCAGCGCTGCCATCGGCTCGGCCAGGCGATGGCCATAGGCCGGCCCTTCCGCGGTCAGCACCTTCGCCACGCCGGCGATGGTCGCCGCCTCGGCCGCCGCCGCCGCGGTGCTTTCGCCCACCACCAGCACGCTGACCTCGCCCAGCCCCTTCACCGCCGAGACCGCCTTCGCGGTCGCGTCGCGCACCAGCATGCCGCCGGTGACTTCGCCCAGAACCAGAACCGCCATCAGACCACCCCCGCGTCCTTGAGTTTCGCCACCAGCTCGTCAACCGAGCCGACCTTCACGCCAGCCGCCCGCGCCGGCGGCTCGGCGGTCTTCACCACCTGAAGCCGCGGGGTGACGTCGACGCCCAGATCCGCCGCCGTCTTCTCGTCCAGCGGCTTCTTCTTCGCCTTCATGATGTTCGGCAGGCTGGCATAGCGCGGTTCGTTCAGCCGCAGGTCGGCCGAGACCACCGCGGGCAGCGTGACCCGGATGGTCTGCAGACCGCCATCGACCTCGCGCGTGACCAGCGCCGCGTCGCCGTCGATCTCGACCTTCGAGGCAAACATCGCCTGGCTCCAGCCCAGCAACGCGGCCAGCATCTGCCCGGTCGCGTTCATGTCGTTGTCGATCGCCTGCTTGCCGCAGAGCACCAGGCCCGGCGCCTCCTCGGCCACGACCTTCGCCAGGATCTTCGCCACCGCCAGGGGCTCGATGTCCTGGTGCACGTCGTCCGCTGCCACCACCAGGATCGCCCGGTCGGCGCCCATGGCCAGACCCGTGCGCAGGGTCTCCTGCGCCTGCTTCACGCCGACCGAGACCAGCACGACCTCGGACGCCTTCCCCGCCTCTTTCAGGCGGATCGCCTCTTCCACCGCGATCTCGTCGAACGGGTTCATCGACATCTTCACGTTCGCCAGATCGACGCCGCTTCCGTCCGCCTTGACGCGAACCTTCACGTTGTAGTCGATCACCCGCTTCACGGGCACGAGTATCTTCATCAGGCAGCCTCCAACCAATCCCTTGGGGGTCACACGCGGTGTCCTAGACACTCTCCCGGCGCATCGACAGAGTGAAACCGGCGCTTTGTCACACAGAACGCAGCGTCCGACCAGACCGGGGCCGCGTGTTTGCGCCAACAGATGCGCAACGCGCCGCGGCACCTCTCGCTTTCGCCTCGTCCGGGCCTCCCGGTGCCCCGCCGTCGCGGGGCAGCGCTGCTCTCAGCGGTTCGCGCCCGGCACCCACAGCACATCGGCCCGGCCGTCGTCATTGGCGATCCGGGCGGCGACGAAGAACCAGTCCGAGGCGCGGTTCAGGTATTTCACCGCGAAGGCGTTGACCTCTTCCTCGCCGGCCAGCGCGACGCTGTGGCGTTCGGCCCGCCGCGCCACGGTCCGGCACAGGTGCAGATGCGCCGCCAGCGCCGAGCCGCCGGGCAGGATGAACGACCGGAGCGGCGTCAGCCTTTCGTTCATGGCGTCGATCTGGGTCTCCAGCCGGGTGACCTGGCTTTCCACCATGCGCAGCGGCGTGTAGCCGGCCTCGGCATCCTTCGCCATGTCGGGCCGGCACAGGTCCGCGCCAAGGTCGAACAGGTCGTTCTGGATCTGCGCCAGCCAGTGGTCGATCTCGCCCGCCGCGTGCAGCCGCGCCAGCCCCAGCGTCGCGTTCAACTCGTCCACGGTGCCATAGGCTGTCACCCGCAGCGAATGCTTGGCAACCCGCACGCCGTTTCCCAGCGCGGTGTCGCCGGCATCGCCGGTGCGGGTGTAAATGCGGTTGAGAACGACCATCACTGACCTCCGGATCGCCGGACCAGCACGAAGATCACGATCAGCACCACCGCCACGAACTGGGCGGCGATGCGATAGCGCATCAGCCGGTTGGCATGTTTGCGGTTGAAATCGCCCCCCCGGCCGAAACTGGCGATCCCCATGGCAAGGATCAGGACCACCACGAGACAGGCGGCGGCGACGACAAGGAAAAGCGGATCGTGGATCATGCGGGGGGCGCTCCGTCGCGGCCGAATGGGCGGGACTTAGCCCGTCGGGGCGCAAAAGCGAATGGCAATTCCGCTCAGGCGCCGGCGACGATCCGGTCGATCGCGGCGCCGGGCAGCAGCCGGCGGGCCAGTGCCATCGCCCGTGTCGGCACGGTGATCCGGTAGCGCGCCCTGGGCCGCGGCGATTCGATGGCATGGCGCAGCGCCGCGGTGACTGCCGCGGGCGGCAACTGGAACCGGCTGTCGCCCGAGCCCTTGTAGAGCCGGTCCAGCAGATGGGTGCGGTATTCCTCGGCCAGCAGCGAATTCTCCCAGTCGATCCAGCGCTCGAACTGGCGGATTGCATTGGCCCGGAAGGCCGTGTCGATCGGGCCGGGCTGCAGCAGGCTGACCCGGATCCCCGTCCCGCGCAGCTCCAGCCGCAGCGTGTCGGCATAGCCTTCGACCGCGTGCTTGGTGGCGATATAGGCGCCCCGGTACTTCGCTGGGATGAAGCCCAGGATCGACGAGCAGAACACGATCCGGCCATGGCCCTGGCCGCGCATCACCGGCACGACGCGGCGGGTCAGCTCGTGCCAGCCGAAGAAGTTCGCCTCGAAGATCGCCCGCATGGCGGCGACGGGGACGTCCTCGACCGGACCGGGGATGGCATAGGCGCCGTTGTGGAACACCGCGTCCAGCCCGCCGCCCGTCCGCGCCAGCGCCTCGTCCACCGCGGCGGCGATGGTCGCCTCGTCGGCATGGTCCAGCGGGAAGCTCTCCAGCCCCTCGGCGATCAGGCGCCGGCAGTCGTCGGGGTTGCGGCAGGTGGCGAAGACGCGCCAGCCCGACGCCTGCAGCGTCCGGGCGGCATCAAGGCCGATCCCCGAGGAACAGCCGGTGATCAGGATGGTCCGGCGGGTCATCGCCGGCCCCGCCCCTGCGCCGCGCGGGCGGTCACGTCCGATCCCCATCAGGGCAGCAACTGCAGGAACTGGCTCGAGACATAGGCGACCTCGCCGGTCCGCGGGTTGCGGATGCCGGTCCAGCCCGGGGCGGCCGCTTGCTGGGTGACCACCACGGTGTCGCCGAAATTGACCTTGCCCACCACCGACGCCCCGGTCGAGGGCGCCGCGCGCAGGTTGACCGAGGTCGCGGTGACCTGCGCCCGCGGCCCGGTCACCGGCCCGATCGGCAGGCGCGCCGGCGCGGCCGGGGCTTCAGGCGCGGCGGCGGGCGCGGTGCCAGCAGCGGCAGCGGGATCGCCCGCCACCTCGGCGGCGGGCTCCGCGCCGGGCCGCAGCGGCGGCGGGGTCACGCCCGTGGTCGTGGTGCGCTCGCGCACGCTGTCGGACAGGGACACCGCATCCGAGGTCCCGCCGGCGCCGCCGAGCTGGCCCAGTTCCGGCAGGGCCGTGCCGGGATCAAGCGGCGTTTCGGCCGGATCGGCCGCGGCGAAGGGATCGGCCGCCTCGCCCTCGGCCCCGGGTGCCGCGGTGGCCCCGGATGCATCGGGGGTCGCTTCGGTGGCGGCCGTCTCGGCCGGGGGGGCGACACGCCGGCGCCGGCGCCACGTCCTGGGAGACAGAACGGCGGCAGGCTGCCGGCCCCGGCGGCATCGCCGGCGGTTTCCGCCGGGGCCGGCGGCAAAGCCTGCGGCGCGGCATCCGTCTCGCCCGTCGTCACCGTCGCGGCACGCGCGGCGGCTTCGCCGGGCGCGATCCTTCGGGGGCGAAATATTGGCGGCCAGGAACAGGCCACCCATCAGCAGAACGATCAGTCGAAACAGCATGTCTGCAGCCGTATCCCGTACAAGGCCCCGGCCCCACCTAGCACGGGCCGGCGCGCCGGATCCACCGCCGCGGGACCCCGCTTTATTCTTTTCCGCACCCCCGATAGAAGCGCCCCATGGACACGCCCGACCGCCCCGATGCCGAGATCACCGAACCGCTCCGCCGCGCCATCGGCAGCCGCTACCTGACCTATGCGCTCTCGACCATCATGCACCGGGCGCTGCCCGATGCCCGCGACGGGCTGAAGCCTGTGCACCGGCGCATCCTCTATGCGATGCGCGAGCTGCGCCTGTCCTCGACCGGCGGCTTCCGCAAGTCGGCCAAGGTCACCGGCGACGTGATGGGCAACTACCACCCCCACGGCGACGCCGCGATCTACGACGCCATGGCCCGGCTCGCCCAGCCCTTCGCCATGCGCTATCCGCTGGTCGACGGGCAGGGCAACTTCGGCAACATCGACGGCGACAACCCGGCCGCCGCCCGCTACACCGAAACCCGCCTGACCGCCGCCGCCGAGGCGCTGCTGGACGGGCTGGACGAGGACGCGGTCGATTTCCGCGACAACTACGACGGCACCCTGAAGGAACCCGAGGTCCTGCCGGCGGCCTTTCCCAACCTTCTGGCCAATGGCGCCAGCGGCATCGCCGTGGGCATGGCGACCAACGTCCCGCCGCACAACATCGACGAGCTTTGCCTCGCCTGCCTGCACCTGATCCAGACGCCGGGCGCCGATGACGCCGCCCTGATCGAGCTGATCCCCGGCCCCGACTTCCCCACGGGCGGCGTGATCGTCGACCCGCGCGAGACCCTGGTCGAGGCCTATCGCACCGGGCGCGGGTCGATCCGGCTGCGCGCCCGCTGGGCGATCGAGGAACAGGGCCGCGGCCAGTGGCAGATCGTGGTGACCGAGATCCCCTATCAGGTGGCCAAGTCGAAGCTGATCGAGAAGCTGGCCGAGCTGATCCAGACCAAGCGGGTGCCGCTCTTGGCCGACGTGCGGGACGAAAGCGCCGAGGACGTGCGCATCGTGCTGGAACCGCGGTCGCGAAACGTGGAAGCGGACGTGCTGATGGGCACCCTGTTCCGCCTGTCGGATCTGGAAATCCGCTTCGCGCTCAATATGAACGTGCTGATCGACGGGCGCACGCCGAAGGTCTGTTCCCTGAAGGAGGTGCTGCGCGCCTTCCTCGACCATCGCCGCACGGTGCTGCTGCGCCGCTCGCAGCACCGGCTGGAGAAGATCGACCACCGGCTCGAGGTGCTGGAAGGCTATATCGTCGCCTTCCTCAACCTCGACCGGGTGATCCAGATCATCCGCACCGAGGACGAGCCGAAACCGGTCCTGATGGCCGAGTTCGCCCTGTCGGACGTTCAGGCCGAGGCGATCCTGAACATGCGGCTGCGCTCGCTCCGCCGGCTCGAGGAGATGGAGCTGCGCCGCGAACGCGACGCGCTGACCGCGGAACGCGCCGATCTCGACGACTTGCTGGGCAGCGAGAAGCTGCAATGGACCCGGATCGCCGGGCAGATCCGCGAGGTCCGCAAGGCCTTCGGCGCCGGCCATCCCGAGGGCAAGCGCCGCACCGGCTTCTCGGAAGCCGTCGAGATCGCCGAGGTGCCGATCGAGGCGATGATCGACCGCGAGCCGCTGAGCGTGGTCTGCTCGAAGATGGGCTGGATCCGGGCGATGAAGGGGCACATCGCGCTCGACCAGCCGCTGAAGTTCAAGGACGGCGACGAGGGCCGCTTCGCCTTCCACGCCGAAACCACCGACAAGCTGGTGGTCTTCGCCACGAACGGGCGGTTCTACACCCTGTCGGCGGCGAACCTGCCCGGCGGGCGCGGCATGGGGGAACCCCTGCGCCTGATGGTCGACCTGCCGAACGAGGCCGAGATCGTCGCGCTGTTCCTGCACCAGCCGGGCAGGCGGCTGCTGATCGCCTCGGACGCGGGCGACGGCTTCATCGTGCCCGAGGACGAAGTCATCGCCCAGACCCGCGCCGGCAAGCAGGTGCTCAACGTCCGCGCCCCCTCGCGCGCGCTGGTCTGCCACCGGGTCGACGGCGACATGGTCGCGACCGTAGGCCAGAACCGAAAGCTGCTGGTCTTCGCGCTGGACGAGCTGCCCGAGATGGCAAGGGGCAAGGGCGTCCGGCTGCAGAAGTTCAAGGATGGCGGCCTGACCGACGCGACCACCTTCCGGCGCGAGGACGGGCTCAGCTGGCCCTATGCCGAGGGCAAGACCCGCACCGTCCGGCTGCCCGAGCTGGAAGAATGGATCGGCAAGCGCGCCAGCGCCGGAAGGATGGCGCCGCGCGGCTTCCCCCGCGACAACCGCTTCGGCTGAGCGGCGCGGTCAGTCCCGGGCGGCAACGCGCCCCGGGACACCCGCCGCACCGCCCCGTCAGAACCAGCGCGCCCGTCGCCGCGGCGGCCAGCGGCCATGTTCCCGGCAGGGGCACCGGCGCGACGGCCGGAAGGATCGCGGCCGCGCTGTAGACTTCGGCGGATGCCGACATCCAGAAATAGACCATGCTGTCGTCCGCCGTAAACCGCGAGACCTCCGGCACCGGCCAGGTCTGGATCAGGCTCCCCTGCCGGCGGGCGGACGGATCGCCCAACGGCACGGTTTCGGTAAAGCGGATGTCAAAGGAACTCGCAATTTGCTCGCGAAAAAAGACGAACCCCTGCAGGGAGAAGTCCACATAGGCCTCGGCGTATTCGTCGGGATGACCGTCCGAAAGCGCTTCCGCAAAGACGTCATAGGTGACCTCGAAGGTCAGCGTGGTAGCCGGCATGACATCGGTAGGACTCCAATTGAACGGCAGGCTGTTCCATCCTATCGAGCCGCTGGCCTCCACCACGGTCAAGGCCGCGCTCCCGGGGAGTCCGGCTCCGGCCAGCGTCTCGGCCACCAGGGTGAATTCGTCCGTCGTCGCCGCGACCTCATGATTGTTGATGGTCAGGGCAGACGGGCCGGACCGGACAACATCGCGCCCAAGCGACCGACCCCGTCCCGACCCGTCCACACTCCCGTGTTCGAGGATCCGTACGTTGACGTGCGCATAGGCACTCGCCACCGTGGCGGCGCTGGCCGAAGCGGCCATGTGCAGGAGAAGAATTGCGGCACCAAGAAATCTGAGCATGGGCTTGCCTTCGAAAACGGAGTCAGGATGACCCAGTGATCGGGACAATTTGCCAACAAACTCTTACGATCTCGCCGAAATCCGGACCAGACCGACCCGCGCCGCCGCCGGCCTAATGCTCGGGCGGGGTCCAGTCGGGCTCGGGCACCGACCGCCGCCGGAGCCGGATCGCGAGGCCCACCGCCACGCCGACGCCGATCGCCACGGTCAGGTCGACCACCACGGTCAGCACCAGCGTCAGCAGGATCAGCATCCGGTCCGACGGCCGGAGCGTTAGGTAGCCCCGCCATTTCTGCGGCTCGCTCATGTTCCAGGCGGTCAGCAGCAGCAGCGCGGCCAGCGCCGGCATTGCCAGGTATCCCGCCAGGGGCGCTGCCACCATCATCACCACGAGGATCACCAGCGCATGGACGATCCCCGCCACCGGGGTCTGCCCGCCGGCGCGCACGTTGGTCGCGGTCCGGGCGATCGCGCCGGTGGCCGGCAGGCCGCCGAACAGCGCCGAGGCGAGATTGGCCCAGCCCTGCGCCAGCACCTCGGCGTTCGACCGGTGGCTGCCGCCGATCATCCGGTCGGCGACCACGGCCGAAAGCAGCGACTCGATCCCGGCCAGAAACGCGATCACCAGCGCCGACGGCATCACCTCGATGATCCGGTCCCAGGACATCGGCGGGATCGCCGGCATCGGCAGGTGGTCGGGCAGCGCCCCGAAGCGCGACCCGATGGTGTCCACCGGCAGGTGCAGCAGCGCCGCCGCGGCCGAGGTCGCCCCCACCGCCACAATCAGCCCGGGCCATTGCGGCGCCAGCCGGCGCAGCACGGTGATCAGCGCGATGGTGACCAGCCCGACGACCAGCGCGGCGGGGTTGAAACTGCCCCGCGCCGCCCAGAGCGCCGGCACCTTCTCGAGGAAGTCCGGCGGGGTCTTCGCCACGTGCAGGCCGAACAGGTCGCCCAGCTGGCTGGTGGCGATGATGATGGCGATGCCGATGGTGAAGCCGTGGATCACCGCCTCGGGCACGTGGCGCACCAGGCTTCCGGCCTTCAGCAGGCCCGCGACCAGCAGGATGATCCCGGCCAGCAGCGTCGCCAGTACCAGCCCGTCATAGCCATGGGCCGAGACCACCCCGGCCACCACCACGATGAAGGCGCCGGTGGGCCCGCCGATCTGCACCCGGCTGCCGCCCAGGGCCGAGATCAGGAAGCCGGCGACGATCGCCGTCACCAGCCCCGCCGCCGGCTCGGCGCCCGAGGCGATGGCGATGGCCAGGCTCAGCGGGATCGCCACCATGGCGACGGTCACGCCCGCCAGGGCATCGGCGCGGAACAGATCGACGGTGTAAGCGGGCAGGGTCGTGAGGATCTTGGGCTTCATGGCCGGACCCTAGCGCCGCAACCCCGCGCCGCACAATGCCGCCCTCGGTCGCGAATTTGCGTCAATCCGGGCGGAGCGCGAGCGTGTGGTCGCGCAACTGCCGGACCAGACCGCGCGGCTCGGCGGCCCAGCGCGCCAGCGTCCCGGGCGGAATCGCCTCGCCCACCACCGGCGCCTGCGGCCGGTGGCACGCCTGCACCACCTCGTGCAGCAAAAGCCCCTGCCGCAGCGTTGACGAGATCAGGTTCGCAACCTGATAGGCGCGACTGTTCTGGCCGGGGAACCGCACCGGCACCACTGCGGCGCCGCTGCGCAGGATCATCTTGGCGGTGAACGGGTTCCACCCGGCCTCGATGGCCGGGCCGAAGGGCCGCCGCGCGGTCGCCACGGCGCCCGAGGGGAACAGCGCCACCAGCCCGCCCGCCGCCAGATGCGCCATGGCAAGGCGCCGCATCTCCAGGTTCTGGGCCAGCGCGCCGGGTTCGTGGGGGAACGGCACTGGCAGTAGGAAGCGGCTGACTTCGTCCACCCCGGTCAGCAGCGACCGGGTCAGAAGCCGGTAATCCTCGCGGACCCGGCCGATGAGTTCGGCCAGCACCATGCCGTCGACCAGCCCATGGGGATGGTTCGCCACCAGCACCACCGGACCTTCGCGGGGAATGCGCCGGATCTGCGCCTCGGGAGTTTCAACGGCGATGCCCATGATCCCCAGGGCGCGGCCCCAGAAGGCCTGTCCCTCAGGCACGCCCTCGCGTTCGAACCTGCGGATCAGTCGCAACAGAGTCGCCTTGCCGGTCAGCCATTCCAGGCTGCGGATCGCGCCGCGGCGGACCGGGCTTTCGAAGGTAGTGGCATAGGACAACCGGCGCTTGTCATAGCGGACTCGGGCCGGGGTTTCCGGGATCCGGTCCTGCGTCCGTTCAGGCGCCCGCGTTCCGGCGGACTGTCCGGCGCCCGCCATCGCTCGGGACGTGTCGGCCGGCAGGATCGGTGCGACTGTCCCGCTGTGCCCGATCACGACGGATCAGGATTCCTCGCCGAAACGGTCGGCGATCAGACGTTCCACCGCATCGGACAGTTCCGCGGCCTCGCGGCCAGAAGTCTCGACCGTGACGGTCTCGCCACGGGCAGCGCCCAGCATCAGAAGGCCCATGATGCTGTCGCCGGCGGCCCCCATGCCGTTCTTCGACACCTGACAGCGGGCGTCGAAGGCTTCGACCACCTCGACAAGCTTGGCCGAGGCCCGCGCGTGCAGGCCCTTCTCGTTCACGATCTTCAGGGTCTTCACGATGGGATCGGTCATTGTCCCCCGGTCATTTGCCGAAAGCGTCGAAGCAATCAAGATATTTCCGCCCGGCGCGCAGCGAGGCCGTGACCGCGTCGGTCAGCGGCAGGTTCCGGGACTTGGCAAGCTTGATCAGCATGGGCAGGTTCGCCCCGTAAAGGATGCGCCGGTCGGCATGGGCGCAGGCCGGCAGCGACAGGTTCGACGGCGAGCCGCCGAACATGTCGGTGACGATGATCACCCCGTCGCCGGTGTCGACCGCGTCCGCCGCGGCCTCGATCTCGGCCCGCTTGGCGTCGCGGTCCTCCTGCACGGCGATCGAGATGGCGCGCATGTTCGGCTGCGAACCGACCACATGTTCCACGGCAGCCAGATATTCCCGCGCGAGCCCGCCATGGGCGACGATGACGACCCCGATCATGCCACGCCCTCCACCGGAAGGGCGGCGGTCACGCGACCGTGGCGCTCCAGTTCATGATGCCGTACAGCCACCTGCCATCCCGTCTCCCGCAGGGCATTCGCGATTCCCTCGGCCATCGCCACAGACCGGTGCTGGCCGCCCGTGCAGCCGAACCCGATCGACAGGTGTGACTTGCCCTCGGCTATATAGGCCGGCAACAGGAATTCCGCGAGATCGCGCACTTTGTGAAAGAATGGTGCGAATCTGCTGTCGCCCGCGATGAAGGCCGCGACACGGCTGTCGCGCCCGTCCAGCCGGCGCAGGTCGGGGTCCCAGTAGGGATTGTTCAGGAAGCGCACGTCGAAGACCATGTCGACTCCGCGGGGGATGCCGCGCTTGTAGCTGAAGGAATGCAGCGTCAGCGCCATGCGCTGGCTGCTGGATGGATCGAACCAGCGCGCCAGTTCGGCGCGCAGTTCGTGCGGGCTGAGGTCGGTGGTGTCGATCACGATGTCGGCCTGCGCCCGGATGGGAACCAGAAGGTCGATTTCGCGTTCAATGCCCTGGGCAGGGGTTTCGGCCGGGGCAAGCGGATGGCGACGACGGGTTTCGGAATAGCGGCGCGCCAGCACGTCGGGGTCGCAGTCCAGATACAGCACCTCGACTCCGGCGTCCTGCCGGCGCAGCCAGTCCACCATGTCGAGAAATGCCGCAACCGAGAAGTCGCGGTTGCGCACGTCCACGCCCAGGATCAGCGGGCGGCCCAGTGCGCCGCCCTCGGACAGCCGCGGGATCAGGCTCAGCGGCAAGTTGTCGATAGCCTCGCAGCCCATGTCCTCCAGAACCCTCACCGCGGTCGACCGACCGGCGCCCGAGGGACCCGTGACAAGCACGAAACTGGGACCGCCAGTGCGCGGCTGGCAAAGGGCGGTCGGCGCCGCGGCAGTCATGACGGTTCTCTCAATCCCGGTCCTTTCAAATAGAGCAGCAAGGCCGCCGTGAAAGACCCGCGCACGGGACGGTGAAACAGGACGACCTCGCGCCCCAGAACCCGGCACTGCCGGCGCGGCGGCAGGCGGTCGGTCTCGGTGAGATCCAGCCGCACCACCGCCGCCAGCGGCACCGGCCCCGACAGTTCGACCGCGATCAGCCCGAAGAACCGGGCCTCGATCAGGGCTGGAAGAGTGGCGGGCGCCTCCGCCCAGACCGCGTTTCCTTCCGGCCTCAGCCGCGTCCGGTCGTCCGCCACCAGTTGCGCCCCGAATGCCATCAGTTCCATCGCCAGCGCCGACTTCCCCGATCCCGAGGGGCCCTCGATCATCAGCCCGCGTCCCGCCACGGCGACCGTCGTGGCGTGGCGGATCTCGGATGTGGCGGGCTGCGCCCCCATCATGTGGCGCCTTGCAAAGGGAAGACTCGAGAGCACATCGGAACGGCTTCACTATCCTGGAATCACTTTATCTCGCCTTGGGGCCGCCGCAAGGGCACGACGCGAGAAATGCTGCGGGCATTCCGGGGAGCACTGATCCTGAAACAGAATTTCCTTCTGCGCCCGCAAAGGAATCGGGTGATGGCGCAAACAATGTTACCGATGATTGCGCAATCATTTCTTTGGTGGCGCTAACCAGCGGAGATTCCTCTGTTTTGCCCGTCGGGCGGCATGCTATACCACGCCATGGCAGTCCGTTCGGCTGCCCGGTGCCAGGGTATCCCGACCCAGGGATGACCGGCATATTGATCTCATTGTGACATGGCCGCCACGTGCGGCGTCGGGGGTGCGAATGTCAGGAGTGGTGGATATGGCGCAAGGCCGAGTGAACCCGTCTCATCGTCTGGAGGACCAGGGAATCGCCGGCCTTGGCACGGTCTATTACAACCTGCTGGAACCTGCCCTGGTGCAGGAGGCGCTGCAGCGCAACGAAGGTACGCTCGGCCTCGGCGGCACGCTCCTCGTGACCACCGGCAAGTACACGGGCCGCTCGCCCAAGGACAAGCATGTCGTCGACACGCCTGACGTCGCCGACAAGATCTGGTGGGAAAACAACGCGAAGATGTCGCCGGAAGGCTTCGACGCGCTGCATGCCGACATGCTGGCCCACATGAAGGGCCGCGACTACTTCGTGCAGGACCTGTTCGGCGGCGCCGACCCGCTGCTGCGCCTCGACGTGCGGGTGGTCACCGAACTGGCCTGGCACGGCCT
>JBGAOK010000096.1:0-14214 GCA_044221805.1 Meridianimarinicoccus sp. | reverse complement strand
ATTCGTGGTGGCAGGTCACGCACCCGACGCCGGTATGATCCGCATGGGCGAAGCGCATCGGCAGCACCGGCAGCGTGCCGCCGAAGCGGGGCGCGCGCTCGATCCCGGCCGGCGCGAAGGGGGTGCCGAACACCACCAGCGCCAGCCCGGCAACGAACAGGGCGGCAAGCAGCAGCTTCAGCCTCATGCGACCAGGGTCCTCAGCGCCGCGAACAGCCCGACCGCCACCGCGCCAAGGGCAAGGTAGCCCGCCAGCGGCGCGGTGGTGCGCAGGGGAACCCGCTCCCACCAGCCGCGGGCATAGCACATCGCCAGGGTCAGGCCCGCAAACAGCGCCGCCTGCACGAGGCCGGACAGGTAGAACCGGGTCAGCACCACATGCAGCGTCGCGCCCCCGGCGGCGAGCAGCGCCAGCGTCCGGTGCAGGTCGCGAAAGCTGCGATAGCTCTGGTGGCGCAGCAGCCGGTCAGGCATCCGCGCCAGCACCGTCAGCCCCGCCAGCACCAGCACCGCCCCCAGCCCGAGGATCATGGAGAAGGGCGCCCCGGGCTGCAGGTAGACATGCACCGCGCCATCGCCGGCAAGGAACCAGAAGCCATGGAGGATCGCCAAGCCAAGGACGCCATAGCCGAGCCATTCATGGGCGTCCATCGCCGCGCGGCCGCGCAGCGGGATCATCTGGAACAAGAGGCCCGCGAAGGCCAGGAATCCCAGCGCGTTGCCGATGTCCCAGAACCACCCGCCGCCAAGCGTCGGGGTGGCCAGGAAGGTGATCCCGAAGACCAGGACCACGAGACCGGACAGGACGAGCACGCAACCCCCTTCGCATCGGAAACGCCCCACCCGGCGTGCCGGCAGGGTCTGGCGTCCGGGTTAGTCGGGACGGCCCGAAAGGGAAAGGCCGGGCCGGGGCCGACGCCGCGCGCTTCCTGCGATGCCGCGCTTAGCGGCAGCGCCGCCCCCGCCCGGTGGGACCCTGCCCGGGAACCGGGCAGGCCCGGTCAGGAATAGTCGACCGGATCGCGGATGATCGGGCAGGTCATGCAATGCCCGCCACCCCGGCCGCGGCCAAGCTCCGAGCCCGAGATGGTGATGACCTCGATCCCCTGCTTGCGCAGCAGCGTGTTGGTATGGGTGTTGCGGTCATAGGCGAAGACCACCCCCGGCGAGGCGCAGACCAGGTTGGCGCCCGAATCCCACTGGGTGCGTTCGCGCACATAGGCGCTGCCGCCGGTCTCCACCACCCGGATCGCCTTCAGGTTCAGCGCATCGCGCACCGCGTCGGTCCAGCTGCCCTCGGCCCGGCGGATGTCGAACTTGCCAGCCTTGCCGGGGCGGATCGAATAGGGCGTGATGGTGTCGACGATGTCGGGATAGATCAGCACGCAGTCCCGGTCCGCGAAGGTGAAGACCGTGTCCAGATGCATCGCGGCGCGCAGCTTCGGCATGCCGGCGACCAGAACGTGATCGACCACATCCTGCTCGAACAGCGCCTTCGCAATCAGCGCGATGCCCTGGTGCGAGGTGCGTTCCGACAGGCCGATCAGCATGGTGCGGTTGCCCGCCGGCATCACGTCGCCGCCCTCGACCGTGGCCAGGCCGTGGTCTTCCTCGGGGTTGCCCCACCAGATCTTCACCTTGCCGGCGAAGTCCGGGTGGAACTTGTAGATCGCCGTGGCCAGCAGCGTCTCGTCGGTGCGGGCCGGCCAGTAGAGCGGGTTGACCGTGCAGCCGCCATAGACCCAGCAGGTGGTGTCGCGGGTGTAAAGCGTGTTCGGCAGCGGCGAGATCAGGTAGCGGCTGATCCCCGGCGACTGCCGGATCAGGTTCATCAGCGCGCCCGAGTCCGCCTCGGGGAATTCCTCGACCGACAGGCCGCCGATCAGGGTCTCGGCCAGGTTGCGGTCGCCAAGCCCGTCGAGAAAGCTGCGCACCTCGTCCATCAGCTCCAGCCCCACCTCGTTCGCGGTGACGCGGTGGTCGAGGATCCAGCTCCGCGCCTCGGGGATGCCGACGGTGGTGGTCAAGAGGTCGTGCATCTCGACCACGTCGATGCCGCGGTCCCGCATCTTCTGCTGGAAGTCGAGGTGGTCGCGCTTGGCCACATCCACCCAGATCACGTCGTCGAACAGCAGCTCGTCGCAGTTCGACGGCGTCAGCCGCTGGTGCGCCCGTCCGGGCGCGCAGACCATGACCTTGCGCAGTTGGCCGACTTCGGAATGGACACCGAAAGCTGACGATGGGGTCGCCATGAAGACTGTCCTTTGCTGCTTCAGGGGGTGATGCGGCCGGTGGCCAGCCCGAAGACGCCGATCGCCGCGGCGGCCAGAACAAGGGCGAAGACGACCACTTCGCGTTGGGTGAACAGGCGCACGTTCTGTTCGCGCCGCGCCCAGGTGTAGAGGATGGTGCCCGGCGCATAGAGCACGGCGACGAGGATGACGTATTTCGGTCCCGCCGCGACGAACATGATGAGGGTGTAGATGACCGCGATCCAAGAAAAGAACTGGTCGCGTCCGCGGTCGCCGGGCGTGCGTTCGTAGCCGGTACCGTTGCGTGTCAGCAAGACCCCGTAGCCCGCTACCAACAGATAGGGCAGCAACGTGGTCACGCTGGTCATGTTCAGCATGAAGTTGAACGCGTCCGTCGAGAAATAGGTCGAGATCACGAACAGGGAGACCACAATGTTGGTCATCCACAGTGAATTGGCCGGCACGCGCCGGCCGTTCTCGGCGGCGAACAGGCGCGGCATGTCCTTCGATTTCGCCGCCGCGAACAGCACCTCGGCGCAGATCAGCGACCAGGCCAGATAGGCGCCCAGCACCGAGACCAGCACGCCCGCGGAAATGAAGATGCTGCCCCAGGGCCCGACCACGGCCGACAGCGCCGAGGCCAGCGACGGCTGACGCAAGGCGGCTATGTCGGCCCGGGGCAGCGCCGCATAGGGCAGCAGCGTCACCGCCACCATCAGGCCGGTCACGCCGACGAAGCCGAGGATCGTCGCCCGGCCCACGTCGGCGCGGGTCTTGGCGAAGCGCGAATAGACGCTGGCGCCCTCGATCCCCAGAAACACGAAGACGGTGATCAGCATGGTGTCGCGCACCTGCGACAGCAGCGATTTCTCGGGCATGTCGAGGCCGCCGAAGAAGTTCTCGGCGAACTGGTCATAGTTGAACGCCAGCATAAGGAAGATCAGCGCGACGATGATCGGGACGATTTTGGCCACCGTCACCACCGAGTTGATGAAGGCGGCCTGTTCGACCCCGCGCAGGATCATGAAGTGGAAGGACCAGATCCCGGCCAGCGAGACGAGGATCGCGATCTCGGTGTTGCCGGCGCCGAAAATCGGAAAGAACTTGCCCAGCGTGGTGCCGATCAGCACCCAGTAGAACACGTTGCCCAGGCAGCTTCCCAGCCAGTAGCCGAAGGCGGACAGGAAGCCCATGTAATCGCCGAACCCGGCCTTGGCATAGGCGAAGACGCCGGCGTCGATCTCGGGCTTCTTCTCGGCCAGGAACTGGAACACCCGCGCCAGCATGAACATCCCGGTCCCGGCGATCAGCCAGGCGATGATCGCCCCGAAGGGACCCGTGGCGGTGCCGAACCGGGCCGGAAGGTTGAAGATGCCTGCGCCGACCATGGATCCGACGACCATCCCGGTCAGTGCCAGAAGAGAGATCTTCCGGGTCGTGGCTGCCATGTGGATTCTCCCTGTGAAACGCCGGCATCTTGGCGGCCGGTCGCTTGCCTCGTCCGGAGGAACGGTCTCCCCGCAATCTGATTCTGACTGATTATAAGGCGTAATTCCGGATCGACCGGTAACACTTTACGCAGCCAGAGAACATTTTTGCCACCAAAGTCGCAGCGTGCAAGTCGCGGCGCAGTCTGTGCCCGCGCCGTGGCCCGACCGAGCCCTGTGTCGGCGACACGGGGGATTCCGGCCCCCGCGGCCCTGCGCCGGCGCCCCGTGGATCGGGCAGTCGGGCCTACCAGGTCCGCAGCGGCCGCAGTTGCGGGGTCTTCTTGCTGACATGCTCGGCCATGCGGCCAAGCAGCCGGTCCAGGTCGGTGATCGCCTCGAAAAGGTAGGGCCCCTTGTTCAGCATCACGCATTCGGCCCGTGCCGCCATCGCCGCATCGGTCATCTCGCCGCGCGAGGGCACGCCGGTCTTCATGTAGCTTTCCAGCACCTGCGTCGCCCAGATCACCGGGATCTGCGCGGCCTCGCACAGCCACAGGAGTTCCTCCTGCATCTCGGCAAGGCGGCCGAAGCCGATCTCGACCGCCAGATCGCCGCGCGCGATCATCACCGCCGTGGGTTGGCGGCCGGCGGCACGCACCACCATGTCCGGCAGGTTCCGCACCGCGCGCGAGGTCTCGATCTTCAGGACGAGGCCCAGCTGGCGCCAGTCGTCCGGGCGTTCGCGGGCCAGCACGTCCTGAAGCTGCGCCACGTCCTCGGCACTTTGCACGAACGAGAACTCGACCCCGTCGGCATGGCGGGCGATGAAGGGCAGCACCGCGAGGTCGTCGTCGGTCAGCGCGGGCACGCTGAAATCCGTATCCGGGAAGTTGATGCCCTTCTCGGGCTTCAGCTTGTAACCCTCGTCGTCCGGCCCGGTATAGACGCGCACCACCACGCCCCAGGCTTCGCGCCGCACCACGTCGGTGTCGACCTTGCCGTCGTCGATCAGGATCCGGTGGCCGATCTCGGCGGCTTCCAGCGCGTCCGGCAGGGTGCATTCCACCGCCGGCATCCCCTCGGGCGCGTGGTCCAGCTGGCCGGGCAGCGTGACGGCCAGTTCCTCGTTGACCCGGATGCGCTTCCGGCCCTTGTCCTTGCGCATCGCGCCGGTGCGGATCTTCGGCCCGGCAAGGTCCATCAGGACCCGCATCCGCCAGCCGGTCTGCTCGGCCGCGCGGTCCACATGGGCGATCATCCGGGCCCAGGCGGCCTCGTCGTCATGGGCGCAGTTGATCCGCACCGCTTCGACCCCCAGTTCGGCCAGCCGCAGCAGGAAGCCGGTATCGTCGGCGGCCTCGGAGGGCAGCGTCACCAGCAGGCGCGTCGGCGAATGATGGGACAGGTGCCCGAGCATGGCATCCGCCCGGGACGCGATCCGGGTCTCTCCGGCGAAGAACTCGGCCGCAGGGACCGGGGTCAGCTCGCTGCCGGTCTCGGCCCGCCGCAGGATGGCGATGACCGCGTCCAGCGTCGGCAGCACCCGGCCCTCGGCCCGGCCCAGGGACGACAGGCCGAAGCGCATCAGCCGTCGTTGCAGCGGGCGCAGGTCGTGGCGGCGGAAGGCCAGGTACTGGCTGAAGTTGGCGGCGCTGGCGGCGAAGTCCGGGTCGTCGATCCATTCCTGCCAGCGGCCAAGAGTCTCGTTCGCATCGGCGATGATGGATTCGCGGAGGCCCTCAACCTCGCGCAGAAGGTCGCCAAGGGTGGGCTCGTCCATGCTGGTCTCCGCTGTTTCCCCTTTGGTAAGGCACAGGGATGACAGCACCATGACCCATGTCAGACAGCATCCCGGCGCGCCGTCACGCTTCGGTGATCGGCCGGGACCTCAGACCCGGCGCCCCGGGGGCCCCGCGCCCGGGCCCGCCTGGAGGCCAGGGCCCGTGGACGCAGGGGAAAGCCAACCGGGCGCGCTGCGGCCCGGTCTTCGGCGCGCTCAGGGAACGATGACGCCGCGCCCGGTGAAGCGGCGGTTCTTGAAGTCGTCGATGGCGGTGTTGATGTCGGCCAGCGCGTAGCGGCTGTAATGCATCTTCACCTTGCCGTCGGCGTTCAGCTCCATCAGCTCGACCAGTTCGGTGTAGTCGCCGACCAGGCTGCCGCCGATCTTGATCTCGTTGACCACGAGTTCCACCGTCGGCACCTCGATCTTGCCGCCATAGCCGACGACGATCAGCTCGCCGCCCTTGCGCAGGAGCCTCCAGCAGATGTTCTCGACACCCAGTTCGCCGACGAAGTCGATCACCACATGGCTGCCGCCGCCGGTGATCTGCTTGACCTCCTCGATCAGGTTCGGGCCGCCGTCCAGCACCACGTCGGCGCCCAGATCCTTCGCCAGCGCCTGGGCGCCGGGCTCGCGGTCGACGGCGATGATGCGCGCGCCCGAGGTCTCGTGCAGGCACTGGAGCGCGATGTGGCCCAGCCCGCCGACGCCCAGGATGGTGCACCACGCCCCCGGCCTGAGCAGTTTCGCCGCCCGCTTCGCCGCCCGATAGGCGGTGATCCCGGCATCGGCCATCGGCGCTACGTCCAGCGGCACGATGTTCGGGTTCAGCTTGATCAGCGAGCGTTCGCTGGTGACGAAATACTCGGCAAAGCCGCCATTCAGGCCCAGACCGGGGAATTTCCCGTGGTCGCAGTACATGTCATGGCCATAGCGGCAGTTCAGGCAGATGCCGCAGGTGCTGAGCGGATGGCAGATCACCGCGTCCCCGGGCTTGACCGAGGTGACGTTGCTGCCGACATCCTCGACCCAGCCGGCGTTCTCGTGCCCCATGATGTAGGGCAGGAGGCTGCCGTCGGTGTCCATGATGTCCTTCCAGACACCTTCGATGATATGAAGGTCGGTCCGGCACAGGCCGGCCGCACCGACCTTCACCACCACGTCGTTCGGGCCTTCGACCTGAGGGGGAGGAACGTCCTCGATCTTCAGGTGCACGTTCATTGCGGGGTCGTATTCGTAAAGCCGCGCCGCTTTCATGGCGGGATCCTTTCCGTGTGTTGGAAACCGGGCGGGCAACCCTGCCCGCCCCGAAGCTGGGTCACGAAGGTGTCAGGGCCGTCCGAGCCGTTCGGCGCCGCCGCCGCGGGCCGGGCCCTCGGTCGGGTCGGGCTCGTTCTCGGCCAGGTCGCCGATCAGCGTCTCGGTGGTCAGGATCAGCGTTGCGACCGACGCGGCGTTCTTCAGCGCGCAGCAGGTCACCCGCACCGGGTCGATGATCCCGGTGTCGAACATGTTCGCGAAGGTGCCGGTCTCGGCGTCGAAGCCGAAATCGCCCTCGGATTCGCTGACCCGGGCGATCACAGCATTGGGGTCGTGCCCGGCATTCGAGGCGATCCGTGCCAGGGGCTGCGACAGGACCGAGCGCACCACGCTCACGCCCCGGCGCAGGTCGCCGTCCACCTCGGCCAAGAGCGAGTCGAGCGCCGGCGCCGCCCGGGTCAGCGCGGTGCCGCCCCCGGCGACCACGCCTTCCTCGACTGCCGCGCGGACGGCGCAGAGCGCGTCCTCGATCAGCTGGATGGTGCGCTTCTGCTCGACCGGGGTGACACCACCGGCATGGATGATCGCGGTGCCGCCCGTGAGCTTCGCCAGACGCTCGCGCAGCTTGTCCTGTTCGATGTTCGGCGGCGCGTTGTCGTACTGCTTCTGCACCTGCACCCGGCGCGACCGGATCAGGTCGGCATCGCCCTCGCCCCGGATGATCGAGCACAGGTTGGCCGAGGCCCGCACCAGATGCGCGCCGCCCAGCTGCGCGCGGGTGACGTTCTCGACCCGCTGGCCCAGATCGCGGGCCAGCACCTGGCCCCCGGTCAGGATCGCCATGTCATCGAGGATCGCCTTGCGCCAGTGGCCGTATTCGGGCGGATGCACGATCAGGTACTTGCCCCGCGGCTGGTTCTCCAGCAGCGAGATGACGACCTCGGGCGAGACCTCCTCGGCGATGATCAGCAGCGAGCGGTTCTCGTCGTTGGCGATCTTGCGCGCGGCTTCCAGTTGCAGCGGCGACAGGATCTTCTGGTCGGTCATCAGGATCAGCGGCACCTGAAGCTCGGCCAGCATCTCGTTCTGGTTGGTGACCATGTGGTGCGAGATGTAGCCCCGGTCGAACGACATGCCCTCGACCACCTCAAGCGTGGTGGCGGTGACGACACCGTAGTCGGTGGTGATGACGCCCTCGGGGCCGACTCGAGCGAAGGCTTCGGCCACCAGCGCGCCCAGTCCGGCATCGGTGGCGGCAATGGTGGCGACGGACTTCAGCAGCGCCGGGTTGTCCCGCGCCGGGACGGCGGCCTTGCGCAGCGCTTCCTCGACCCTTGTGACCGCCATCTCGATGCCGCGGCACAGATCGACCGTGCGCGAGCCGCCCTCGGCCGCCTTCACGCCCTGCTGGATGATCGCGTTGGCCAGCACGATGGCGGTGGTGGTGCCGTCACCGGCGACCTCGTTGGTCTGCATCGAGACCTCGCGGGCGACCTGCGCGCCCATGTTCTCGAAGCGGTCGGCCAGTTCGATCTCGCTGGCGATCGAGACCCCGTCCCGGGTGATCAGCGGCGTGCCGACCGGACGGTCGATCATCGCGTTCATCCCCTTGGGGCCGAGCGTCGGCTCGACCGCCGCCGCCAGCCGGGCGACGCCGCGGGCCAGCGACCGTCGCGCCTCGGCGCTGTGTTGCATGAGTTTGGGCATGGTATCCTCCCTGCCCCCGGACGCATCGCCGCGGGAGCCCTTGTTGATCGGTTTGACGTCCGGGTTGACCGGTTCTCAGAGAGCGGCGTCAGCTTGCCGGCGCGGCACCCGACCCCGGATGAAGTCGACCAGCGTCGGCTCGCCGTCGCAGGTCGCAGGTTCCCCGTGTTCCTTGTACCGGGCCTGCTTCAGGCCGCGGCACAGGGCGCCGTTGAACTCCATGTTGACGCGGACGCTGCGCAACTGCCGCAGATGCGCGGCAAGACCCTCGACGCTCAGCGCCGCGCCCTGCCAGGTGCGGAAGGCCAGGTCATCGGGGCCAGTCGCTAGGCCCGAGCCGATCAGAAGCCGCCGGTAGCGCGGCGCCTGGGCGCTGTCCTCCTCGCCCTGGAAGGCGGTGCGGTCCAGATCATCCAGCGTCATCGCGACGATGGATGCGGGCGACAGCCCCCGCGCCTGCAGGGACAGCAGCACCACCTCCTGCCGGCGCTGGAACGCCTTCTCGTCGAACTTCGCGCGCAACTCGTCCAGGTCGGCGCCGTCGGACAGTTCGCGGAAGATGTCCCGGAACCGCCGCCCGCCATTCACGCCCTCGTTCACCTGGTCGGCGAACATGTGGTCGTGCAGGCGGACGACGACCCGGCTGACCCATGGCAGGGCCGAGACCTCGCGGTGGATGCCCTCGGCCATCAGGAAGGCGAAGTTCGGCGAGCACCAGTAGGTGGGCAGCCGGAAATCCACCTCCACCCGGTCGCCCTCGCCGAGGGTGACCAGCTCGACGAAGCCCATCGCGGTGATCGGTTCGTCGAGTTCGGGGTCGGGCACTTCCTCGAGCCGCGCCCAGATCTCGCCCAGGCGCCGCGTCTCGATTTCCCGGTCCTGCAGCATCGGTCCTACTCCGCCGCGACCAGGGCCGGGGCCTGGGACAGGGCGGCGCGCTTGGCGGCCACGTCGATGTTGTAGAGCCGCGCCGCGTTCAGGCCGAGGATCTTCTCCTTGATCTCGGGGGTCAGGTCGACGCCGCGCTCCTTCTTGATGTCCTCGGGCAGTTCGAAGTTCCAGAACCGCTCGACCAGCCATTTCGGCGTCCAGATCGCGTAATCCGACCCGAACAGGATCTTGTCCGGCCCGCACCAGAACAGCAGTTCGGCGATCACCTCGGCGAAATAGCGCGGCCGCGAATGGATGAAGGGCAGCGCTACGGCAAGGCCGCCATAGACGTTGGTTTCCTGCACCGCGATCCAGCAGAAATCGTCCAGCCGCGGCAGGCCGCAATGCTCGACGATCCAGTTCAGGTTCTGGAAGTCGGTCGCAGCGTAATCCACGTCGTGGACGTCGAAGGCATCCTTGTTCAGCGGGATGATCGTCGGGCCCTTGTGGACATGCATGTTCTTGATGCCGAGCTTCTCGCACAGCTCGAAGCAGCGGTAGGCGGCCGGGTCGTTCAGGCGCCAGCCTTTCGAGTCGCCATTCCATTCGGCAGTGTAGAGCTTCACCCCCTGGATGTCGTAGGTTTCCTTCATGAAATGGATGTATTCCAGCGCCTTCTCGCCATCGCGGGGGTCGAAGGCGCCGTTGACGATGAAGCGCTCCTTGGCGCGCGAGGCCAGTTCGGTGGACCGCTTGATGCAGCCGAAGCCGGTCTTGTAGAAATCGCGCAGGCCGGTGGTCTGGATGATCGCCATGTCATCCGGCCCGTCGATGAACAGGTCGCGATAGAAATCGTCGGCGCTGTACTTCTCGAACTTGGCCTTGGGCCACAGCTCCTCGGCGGGGCTCAGCGCCGAATGGTAGGCGTAGAAGCAGTCGATGAACTGCTTGCCGTGGACATTGGCCTGGTTCTCGGGACTGCCGTCCCAGAAATGGGTGTGGGCGTCGAGAATGAAGATCTCTTTCCCGTCTGGCGTCTTGTACATGCTTGCTCCTCCCTGCGAGGGTGTTTCTTGATCAGATGGAAATCGCGACCTTGAGCACGCCGTCGCGCTGGTTCGCGAACAGCTCGTAGGCGTCCTCGATCTGGTCGAGTGTGTAGCGGTGGGTGACCAGCGGCTTCAGGTCGACCCGGCCCGAGCCGATCACCGCCATCATCCGCCGCATCCGTTCCTTGCCGCCCGGGCAGAGCGCGGTGCGGATCGTCGTGTCGCCGAGACCGGCGGCAAAGGCGTCGAGCGGGATCTTCAGGTCGGTCGAATAGACCCCGAGACTGGACAGCGTGCCGCCCGGCCGCAGCACCCGCAGCGCGGCTTCGAAGGTGGCCTGGGTGCCAAGCGCCTCGATCGCCACATCGACGCCGCGCCCGTCGGTCATCTCGAGGATCGCGTCGACCGGGTTGACCTCCCGGAAGTTGACGACCTCGTCGGCGCCAAGCTGGCGCGACACCGCCATGCGCGCGGCCACCGCGTCGACGGTGATGATCCGGGTGGCCCCCATCAGCTTCGCCCCGGCCGTGGCGCAGAGCCCGATCGGACCTTGGGCAAACACCGCCACGGTGTCGCCGATACGGATGTTGCCGTTCTCGGCCCCGGCAAAGCCGGTGGACATGATGTCCGGGCACATCAGCACCTGCTCGTCGGTCAGGCCGTCATCCACCGGTGCGAGGTTGGCCATGGCATCGGGCACCCGGACATATTCGGCCTGGCAGCCGTCGATGGTGTTGCCGAACTTCCAGCCGCCGATCGCCTTCCAGCCGTGCCGGGTGCCGGCGCCGTCCTGGCTGCAGAATCCGCACAGGCAGGCGTTCGACCAGCCCGAGGGCGTGATCGCCCCGGCGATGACACGCTGGCCCTCGACAAAGCCCTTCGCTTCCGAGCCGAGCTTCTCGATGACCCCGACCGGCTCGTGACCGATGACCAGTCCCTTCTCGACCGGGTATTCCCCCTTCAGGATATGGACGTCGGTGCCGCAGATCGTCGTCGTGGTGACGCGCACCAGCGCGTCCAGCGGACCGATGTCGGGGATAGGCTTGTCTTCCAGAACGATGCGGCCCTTCTCGACGAAGGTGGCGGCTTTCATCTTGCGTGCCATTGGAGGCTCCCTTCATTCCGCGCGGTACGGGTCATTTCCCGCGCCATGGCGGCAGGCCAAGTCTGGACCCGGCCTGCCGCCTGTCGTTGACCGGGATCAGATGAACTCCATGACCTCGTTCATGTCGCCGAACAGGATCACGGTGTTGTCGTCGACACGGACCATCCGGCCGTAATGGGTCGACGTGTTCACCTCGAAGATCTCGGCGGTCATGTCCTTGCCGAGGAACTCGCCGATCTCGTCCATCTTGAAGACCAGCTTGCCTTCGCCATCGATCCGGATCAGCGCGGGGTTGTAGGTGACCGTAACCTTCGGATCCTGGCCCATGAATTCGGCGATGGCGCGGGCCTCGACCGAGTCGTTCATGGTGACGCCGCACTGGTGCGACACCGTCTGTTCGAAGGTGAGGTCCTTCATCGCCTTGAAGATGTTCTGCTTCGAGGCGTCACGGGCAACGGTGGACATGGTCGGTTCTCCCTATCAGCGGCTGATGCCAAGTTCGCCGAGGATCTGCGCGATCCTCTCGTGGGACACGGTCCGCACATGCTCGAACGAGACGGGTTTCGAATGGGGCTGCGACCAGATCGGCTGCAGCCCGGCGGCGGCCTTGTCGGCGAGCGCGCCGTGGGTCTTCACCCAGCCTTCGAACAGCGCCCGGTTCTCGCGGCCGTACTGCTCGTCATGGGCCAGCAGGTACATCAGGTCGATGGTGTTCGCGAGGTTGCGTTCGTAGTCGGCTTCCGCCGCCGAGATCACCGGGGGCGTGATGAAGTCGTTGTTGGCGGCGGCGGCCTGCATCAGGAAGCCGGACCGGAACAGTTCACCCACCAGCGGCTCGAAGATCAGGTTGATGGCGAAGTACTGTTCCAGATAGTCGGTGGTGCCCATGATGGTCTCGACCGCCAGTCGGGTCGGCTGCCAGATCGGGTCTTCCAGCCAGGTCTTCTTGCCCAGCTCGTCATCCCAGCCCGGCAGATCCATCCCGATCTCGGCCAGATACAGCGTGATGTCCTGGCACAGGCGCATCTTGTACGACGAGTTGGTCAGCGTCGCGTTGTTGATCATCTGGGTGTAGCCATAGCGCTGCGCCTGCATCAGCGAGGTGCCGAGGCCGAACTCCACGTGTTTCCACGCGCCCAGGTGCTTCTGCAGGATCAGCTGCCAGGTCCGGTCGAAGGCCTGCGGCGCGCCGGCCCGCCGGGCATTGGCGATCACCGCCTGCACCATGGTCTCGATCTTCGACTGGCGCTGGTAGTGGGTCCGCTCCCATTCCTGGTCGGGGGCGCGGAAGGCATGCCAGTTCGAGCTTTTCGCCCGCGTGTTGTCCTTGGTGTAGGCGCCCTTGCCGTCGGCGAACGAGATGATCCAGTCCTGGATCAGATAGCGCTCGGGGTCGGGCTGGACGTCGACGGTGACGTCCTCGTAATGGGTGGCGCGCTTGCCGCGGGGCTCGAAATAGCGGTACCGGCGGCTGGCCGAACCCGCGAAGATCGCGGCGCCGGCGGCACCCGAACCGACGGAGCTGGACGTTGCTGGCATGGTCGTTTCTCCCTGTTCTGTTGGACTATTCTGCCGCTGCGGCGGACGGATGGTGGGCATCCGCGGCCGCCCCGGACGTTGGGGTGAACTTGTCGTAGAAGATCCGGTCGGTCTCGAAGTCGAGCATGAAGAGGACCGGGGTAAGCGCGTCGATCATCGGCGGCGGGCCGCAGGCATAGACGTCGCCCTGCCCTTCAAGACCCAGCTCGCGCAGCTTGCGGTCCACCGCCTGGTGGACGAAGCCGCGTTCGCCCTGCCAGTCGGCGTCGTCGTCGGCATGGCTGAGCACCGGGATGAACGCGACTTCGGGGTGGTCGGCGCAGAGCGCGGCGATCTGGTCGAGCTTGAACAGGTCGGCCTGGGTCCGGGCGCCGTAAAAGAAGAACACCGGACGGTCCTCACCCGAGGCTAGGTGGTCGTTCAGGATCGACCAGACCGGCGACATGCCCGACCCCGCGCCGACAAGGACTACGGGTCCCTGTCGTCCTTCCCGCCGGAAGCACATTCCGTAGGGACCGCGGACCCGGACCTCGGCGCCCTTGCGGATTCCTCCGGCGTCGAGCTGGTTCGAGAATTTTCCGTCTGGGTATTTCTTGATGATGAAGGAGAGTTTCGTGCTTTCGCTCGGCGGATTTGCCATGGAGAACGAACGCGTGATCGTCTCCCCTTCTTCGGTGGTGACGGTGATGTCGACATATTGGCCGGCCCAGAATTTCAGCGGCGAGTCGATCTCGATCTCGACGCTGCGAATGTCGTGGGTGAGCCGGTCGAACCCGACGATGCGACCGGTGAAGTCCCGGACCGCGATGGATTTCGACAGAACTTCCTCGTCGAAGTTCAGCAGTTCGATCTCGACGTCGGTGAAGGCTTGCGCGCGGCACATCAGGATGTGGCCGGACTCGCGCTCGCTGTCGTTGAGCGCGAAGGTGGAATAGCGCAGAAGATCGACCTCACCGTCCAGCAGCACGCACTTGCAGGCCGAGCACTGGCCTTCCTTGCAGCCGTGGGGCAGGGCGATCCCCTGCCGGAACGCGGCGTCGAGGACCGTCTCGCCCTCCTCGACCTCGAAGCTGACCCCGACCGGCTCGAGCCGGACGGTATAGGTATCGCCCATGGGCTTGCCTCCCAGACCTTCTCCGTTTCCGTCCCGCGGCGCGTAACGGAGGGCTGGTCATATTGGTTGCGGGTGGGGTGGCGGGGCCCGACGGCCCCGCCGGTC
>JBGAOK010000095.1:0-14229 GCA_044221805.1 Meridianimarinicoccus sp. | reverse complement strand
AGGCGTTTCGCGCCGCCCCGGACAGGACCAGATCCACCGCCGCCACCGCGCCGCCGACGGCCCGCAGCGCCGCCGGCAGGCTGGTCGCCATGATCTGGGTATCCCCGTCCAGCGCGGCCCAGCCCCGGGCGGGGACGCGGTCGAGAACCCCCTCGATATAGGACTGGGGATGGCAGCGCAGCAGGTCGGCGGCATCGGCCAGCGGCGCCTCGTGGCGGTCAAGCGCGTCGAAGTCCGGCCCGGACAACGCCGACCAGATCGCCTCGATCCGGGCGACCTGTTCGGGATGGCCCGGTGGCATCACATGCGCTGCGGCGTCGGGGTGGGTGAAGAACGCAGTGGTCATGGCCGCAACCTATTGTCTGACTGCCGGCAACGCAACGCAGCCCCTGTCGCACCGGAAGTGCGCCGGCACTGTCGCACCGGAGGTGCGCCAGCACTGTCGCACCGGAGGTGGCGGCAAGCGGCGCAAAAGCGGTCAGTCCGCGCTCAGTCGGTTACCAGCATGTAGCCCGCGCCGCGCACGGTCTGCAGATAGCGCGGCTGCTTCGGGTCGGCCTCGAACTTGCGCCGCAGCCGGGTGATCTGCACGTCCACGGCGCGCTCCTGCGCCTGCCCGCGGTCGCGGCCCAGATCCTCGACCAGCTGCACCCGGCTGATCGGCTCGCCGACCCGGGCCGAGAAGATCCGCATCAGCTGGCTTTCGGTGGCGGTCAGCCGCACCAGATCGGTGCCGGCCCACATCTCGCCCCGGTCGATGTCATAGCGGACCTTGCCCATCCGCAGCACCGGGACCGAGCCGGTCTCGATCTCGACCGGCGGCATCCGGCGCAGGATGGCGTTGATCCGCAGCAGCAGCTCGCGCGGCTCGAACGGCTTGGCCAGATAGTCGTCGGCGCCCGCTTCCAGCCCGGCGATGCGGTCCATGGTGTCGCCCTTGGCGGTCAGCAGCAGGATCGGCGTCGCTAAGTCCTCGCGCAGGCCGCGGGTGAGCGAGATGCCGTCCTCGCCGGGCATCATCACGTCCAGCACGATCAGGTCGAAGTCGAGCCCGTCGAGCAGCTTCCGGGCATGCGCCGCGTCGCGCGCCGCCGTCACGTAGAAGCCGTTCCGGCGCAGGAACTTCTGCAGCAGGGTGCGAATCCGCTCGTCATCGTCGACGATCAGCAGGTGGGTGTCGGGCTGCGTCATGCCTCAGTCCTTGAGACTCTTGTAATGGCGGCGGATTTCCGGGTCCATCATCGCTTCCAGCACCTGCCGGAACCCGCTCACCGCCTCGGGACCGGCGGTCCGGTAGGCGGTGCGCATCCGCGCCTGCTGGGCGCTGGCCAGCTTGCGTTCCAGGGTGCGGCCTTCGGCCGTCAGGTGCAGGTGCCGCTCGCGCCGGTCGCGCTGGCCGACCCGCGCATCCACCAGCCCGTCCTCGACCAGCGACCTCAGCACCCGGTTCAGCGACTGCTTGGTCACCCCCAGCACCGCCAGCAGGTTGTTCACCGTGGTGCCCGGGCTGCGGTTGATGAAATGGAGCGCCCGGTGGTGGGCGCGGCCATAGCCGAATTCCTCGAGGATGCGGTCCGGGTCCGAGGTGAAGCCGCGATAGGCGAAGAACATCGCCTCGATGCCCCGGCGCAGCTGCTCGTCCGTCAGGAACAGAAGCTTCTCGCCGTCGTGTCCGTCCATCGACCTGCCGTCCTGTGCCGTGCTCAAAACTTGGCGCAACATACGTCAGCCTTGTTGACATTCCAAGCCCTGACCGCTACCACCCCCGGGAAATTGCGAAACATTCGTACCGGTCCGGCCTCGATTGACGCAACAATCGGAAAACCCGGCCCGGTTTCCGCAAGGGGAAGACAGATGGCAGGAAGCTACGACGATCGTGACGGGGTGATCTGGCTGGACGGCAATCTGGTGCCGTGGCGCGAGGCCAACGTGCACATCCTGTCCCACGCGCTGCATTACGCCTCGTCGGTGTTCGAGGGCGAACGCTGCTACAACGGCAAAATCTTCAAGGGCGTCGAGCACTCCCAGCGGCTGCGCCGGTCGGGCGAACTGCTGGACATGGAGATCCCCTGGACGGTCGAGCAGATCGAGAAGGCCAAGTACGACATGCTGGCGGCCAACGGCTGGACCGACGCCTATGTCCGCGCCATCGCCTTCCGCGGCGCCGGCGAGGACATGGGTGTCAGCTCGGCCCGCAATCCGGTCCGGCTGGCGGTGGCCGGCTGGGAATGGGGTGCCTATTACGGCGATGCCAAGATGAAGGGCGCCAAGCTCGACATCGCCAAGTGGAAGCGGCCCTCGCCCGAGACCATCCCGACCGCGGCCAAGGCCGCCGGCCTCTACATGATCTGCACCATGTCCAAGCACGCCGCCGAGGCGAAGGGCTGTTCCGACGCGATGTTCTTCGACTACCGCGGCTATGTGGCCGAGGCGACCGGCGCCAACATCTTCTTCGTGAAGGACGGCGAGGTGCACACCCCGAACCCCGACGCGATCCTGAACGGGATCACAAGGCAGACCGTCATCGGCATGCTGAAGGACCGCCAGATCACGGTGCACGAGCGCTATATCCTGCCCGAGGAACTGGAAGGCTTCGAACAGTGCTGGCTGACCGGCACCGCGGCCGAGGTCACCCCGGTGGGCCAGATCGGCGACTACAACTTCGAGGTGGGCGCGCTGACCCGGGACATCGCCGCCGCCTACGAGACGCTCGTTCGCGCCTGAGCGCCGGTGCTCTCGTACCAGCACGCCTTTCACGCCGGCAACGCGGCCGACGTGCACAAGCACGCGCTTCTGGCGGTGGCGCTCGACTACATGGTGGGGAAGCCCAAGCCCCTTACCTATGTCGAGACCCACGCCGGGCGCGCGCTGTATGACCTGGCCAGCGCGGAATCCCTGAAGACCGGCGAGGCCGCCTTCGGCATCGGGATCTCCGAGAAGTGGTTCCCGAAATCCCACCCCTATGCTCGGGCGATCGCCGCGGCGCGGCTGAAGGCCGGGCGCAAGGCCTATCCCGGCTCGCCCTTCATCGCGGCGACGCTGTTGCGCTCGGCCGACCAGATGCTGCTGGCGGAACGGCACCCGGCCGAACTGGCGGCGCTGCGGCCGGCGCTGACCCGGGCGCGCATCTTCAACGAGGACGGGCTGGTGATGGCGCGGCGGATGCTGCCGCCGGAACCGCGCCGGGGCCTGCTGCTGGTCGATCCGTCCTACGAGATCAAGAGCGACTACGCCGCGATGCCCCGGCTGCTGGGCGAGCTGCACCGCAAATGGGCGGTGGGGGTGCTGATGCTGTGGTATCCGGTTCTGGCCTCGGGGGCCGAGCGTGCCATGGTCACGGCGCTCGACGCCCTCGCCATCGAGGGGGCAATCCGGCACGAGGTCCGCTTCCCCCCGGCCCGGCCCGGTCATGGCATGACCGGAAGCGGGCTTTTCGTGATCAATCCGCCCTACGGCTGGGCCGAGGCCGCGGCGGAGCTTGCCGCGCGGTACGCCCCGGCCTGAGCCGCGGTCAGACCTCGATCCCGCGCTCGATCCGGGTGAAGGCCCGCAGCATCGACGCGGTTTCGCTGCTGACCGGACGGCGCTGCAGCTTCAGGGTCTCGCGGCGGGGCATCTGCTTCGATTCGATCCGGGCGAAGGCAATCTTCATGCCCGAGTTGGTCCGCTTGCGCGGCTGGTCGACGATGTGACGGTTCATCTTTTCCTCCGGATTCGTTTTGGTGGTTGTCCTGGGACCCTAGCACGGCCGGCCGAGAAGGCGAACCCGGGATACCCGTGCCGGCGGGATTGTGCTCCGGTCAAGCCCGGCCCGCCGGCCTGCATGCCTCAGCTGCCGGGCGTGTTGGTCCCGCGCGCCGTGCCGCGCTTCAGGCCAAGCTGGCGTTCGCGCCAGATGATCAGGACGCCAGCCGCAATCACCACTGCGGTGCCCGACAGGACCTGCCAGGTCGGCACCTCGCCAAAAACCGTATAGCCGACCGCGATCGACACCACCATCGAGACATACTCGAACGGCGCCACCAGCGAGGCTTCGGCATAGCGGTAGGACGAGGTCAGCAGGATCTGCCCCATCCCGCCCAGCAGCCCCGCCACGACGAGGATGCCGAAGGTGGGAAGGTCGGGCAGCGCCCAGCCGAAGGGGATCGTCAGGAGCGAGAAGCCGGTCGACGAGATGGTGAACCAGAACACGATCGCGGTGGTGGTCTCGCTGCGCACGATGTTGCGGATGAAGACCTGCGCCAGCGCGGCGAAGCAGGCGCTCATCAGCACCAGCACCGCCCCCAGCGAGGCCGAGATCTCGAACCCGCCGGACAGCACCGTCAGCCGCGGCGCCAGGATGATCGCCACGCCCACGAAGCCCAGCGCCACCGCGCTCATCCGGAACAGGCGAACCTCCTCGCCCAGGAACATGGCGGCGAAGATCACCACCAGAAGCGGCGTCGTATAGCCGATGGCGACGAATTCCGGCAGCGGCAGGAAGGCCAGCCCGGCGAAGCCCAGCGCCATGGCCGAGGTCCCGGCGAAGCCGCGGAAGACATGCGCCATCGGGCTGGCCACCCGCAGGCCTGTCGCCAGTTCCCCCCGCAGGGCGAGCCAAGCGAAGATCACCGGCAGGGCGAAGGCCGAGCGGAAGAACACCGTCTGGCCCGGTGGCACGGTGTCGCTCGCGGCCTTGATGCAGGCCGCCATGGCGACGAAGGTCACCACCGAGGCGATCTTGCAGAGAATGCCGCGGAACGGCTGCTGGTCGGGGTGGGTAATCGGGGCCATGGCCCGTGCCTAGCGCCTCAAGCGGAAAGGTGCCAGACTGGGCGCCGCCGCCCGCGATCCGCCCGCCGAAAAGGTCGTCGCCGACGTGAGGGCACACGCCGGCGACTGAACACCGCTAGGAGTAAGATGAGGGTGCGGTGTGCCTGCTACCGTCGATGGGCTGACCGGCCCTGTCGACCGAATTCCGTTCGGCGTTGATCCCTCCGCATGCGGGAATGATGTGTGGCCACGTCGCACTTGGCGCAGGGAAACCTGTACTGCCTTCCAGTGCCCGAACCGCCTCACCCCGGTTTAAAAAAATCATAGCATGGCATTGTCCTCACGGCCAATCGATTTCCCGCGAGGTCAGGTGCGGCCGGAGTCCGCGCCCGGGCAAGGATCGGCCGGATGCGCCAGCCGGCCCAGCGCCCAGCGTGCGGCATCCCGGACCTCGGGACTGATGTCGTTCAGAAGCGGCGCCAGGGCCGGTGCCAGCGCGGGGGTGGCGCTGTTGCCGATGGCATAGGCGACGTTGCGCACGAAGCGGTCGCGGCCGATCCGCTTGATCGGCGAGCCCAAGAAGCGCGCCCGGAACGCCGCATCGTCCAGCCCGGCAAGATCGGCCAGCGGCGGCGACCGGAGGTCGTCGCGGGCGGCATAGCGGGTCTCGGTCGCGGCGGCGGCGAACTTGTTCCACGGGCAGGCGGCAAGGCAGTCGTCGCAGCCATAGATCCGGTTGCCCATCAGCGGCCGCAGCGCCGGATCGACCGGCCCGGCATGTTCGATGGTCAGGTAGGAGATGCAGCGCCGGGCGTCGATCTGGTAGGGCGCCGGAAAGGCCCCGGTCGGGCAGATGTCGAGACAGGCCCGGCACGACCCGCAATGGTCCTGCCCCGGCGGATCCGGCGGCAAGTCGAGCGTGGTGAAGATCGCGCCGAGGAAGAACCAGTTGCCGATCTCGCGCGAGACGAGGTTGGTGTGCTTGCCCTGCCAGCCCAGCCCGGCGGCGGCCCCCAAGGGCTTCTCCATCACCGGGGCGGTGTCCACGAAAACCTTGATGGCGCCGCCCGCCGCCTCGGGCTGGGCCAGAAGCCAGCGCCCGACCCGCTTGAGCCGGGCCTTGACCACGTCGTGATAGTCGCGGTTCCGGGCATAGACGCTGATCGTGCCCTGCGTCCGGCGCGCCAGTGCGGCCAGCGGGTCGTCGTCGGGGGTATAGGGATCGGCCAGCATCACCACCGACCGGGCCTCAGACCAGAGCGCGGCGGGATCGCCGCGCCAGCCCATTCGCTCGGCCATCCAGCCCATCTGGCCATGGCGCCCGGCGGCCACGAAGGCCTGAAGCCGCGCCGCCGCCTCGGGGATGGCGTCGGGACGGCAGATGCCCGCGCGGGCAAACCCCGCCGCCCCGGCCTCGGCCAGCAGCGCCGCCTTCAGCGCGGCGGCGGTCCGGGTCATGTGCCGGCGGTCTCGTCGGCCAGCAGCGCCTGAAGGCCGCTGCGGTAATCCGGGTGGATCAGCCGCACGCCCAGCTCGTCCTTGATCCGGTCGTTCCGGACCCGCTTGCTTTCGGCGTAGAAGCTGCGCGCCATCGGGGTCATCTCAGCCTCCTGCCAGTCCACCCGAGGCGGCTCGGGCAGGCCCAGTAGGCGCGCGGCATGGGCCAGCACATCCTCGGGCGGGGCGGGATCGTCGTCGCAGACGTTGTAGACCGCGCCCGGGTCGGGCCGGGCGATCGAGGCCGCCAGCACCTGCGCGATGTCGTCCACATGGATGCGGCTGAACACCTGCCCCGGCTTCACGATCTGCCGCGCGGTGCCCTGGCGGACCTTCTCGAACGGGCCGCGGCCGGGGCCATAGATTCCCGCCAGCCGGAAGATGTGGAGCCTCAGCCCGGTTGCGGCCGCGAATTCCTGCCAGGCGGTCTCGGCCCGCACCCGGGCGACGCCACGTTCCGTCGCTGGGGTCAGGGGGGTGTCCTCGTCCACCCAGCCGCCGGCATGGTCGCCATAGACGCCCGTGGTGGACAGGTAGCCGGCCCAGTCGAGCCGCGCCGCCACCGCGTCCAGCGCCGGGCGCAGCGCCGCCAGCGCCGGATCGCCGGCCGCGGTCGGCCCGGCCGAGACCAGCAGATGCGTCGCCGTCGCCAGCGCCGGGGCGGGATCGTCACCGGGCAGGACCAGCGGCGTCACCCCCTCGGCCGCGAGGGCGGACGCCTTTTCGGCGCTGCGGGTGGTGCCGGTGATGCGCCAGCCCTGCGGCAGCAGGATCCGGGCAAGCGCCCGGGCGGAATAGCCGTGGCCGAACGAGAACAGATGTGGAGTCATGGCCGGAACATGGCCGCCGCGACCGGCCGCGGCAAGGGCGGGTCAGGCTCAGGCCCGGTGATAGGGCGCCCCGGCCAGGATCGAGGCCGCCCGGTAAAGCTGTTCGGCGATCATCACCCGTACCAGCATGTGCGGCCAGACCATCGGCCCGAAGGACAGCAGCGCATCGCAGCGGTCGCGCAGAGCGGCATCCAGCCCGTCGGCGCCGCCGATCAGGATCGCCAGATCGGCCCGGCCGGCATCGCGCCAGCGCGCCAGCATCTGCGCAAGGTCGGGCGACGACATCATCCGCCCGCGTTCGTCCAGAGCCAGCCTGACCGCCCCGGCCGGGCAGGCTCGGTCCAGCAGCGCGGCTTCGGCGGGCGCACCGCCGCCCTTGCGATCCTCGACCTCGGCCACGGCGACCGGCCCAAGGCCCAGTTGCCGTCCGGTGCGGTCGAACCGGGCGCAGTAATCGTCAAGCAGCACACGCTCAGGGCCGCCGCGCAGGCGGCCGACGGCACAGATCGTGACCTTCACCGGGAAAGGCGCGGCGGGCGATCAGCCCGCCTTCGTCCCCGGCATCAGCCACATCTTCTCGAGCTGGTAGAAATCGCGCACTTCCGGACGGAAGATGTGCACGATGACGTCCCCGGCATCGATGAGCACCCAGTCACCCTGGTCCTTCCCCTCGATCTTGCAGAGGATCCCGGCGTCCTGCTTCAGGCGGTCGGTCAGCTTCTCGGCGATGGCCGAGACCTGCCGGGACGACCGGCCCGAGGCGACAACCATGTAATCCGCCAGTTCCGACCGGCCGCGCAGGTCGATCGAAACCACGTCTTCTGCCTTGTCGTCGGAGAGGGAGTCGAGAACCCGCGTCAGCGTCGCGTCGCTGGCTGCGGTGGTGTCGGCACCGGAAAGCGGTGCGACGGGTGCGGCCCGAAGCGAGGCCGCGTGGGCTGAGTAAGTCAGGACGAAGTCCTCCTTGGAACTGTGCCGACACTCCGGCACAAGCCAAAAATAGCACCGACAGGGTGAAATCTCAATGACGGCTGCCGCGCGCCTGCGGCAACAGGGCCTGACGGCAAGGAACTGCCGAGTCAAGCGGCGATTCGCGGTTCGGCGGACGGAATGGGGCCCCGCCGTCCGAATCGGGCTGCCGGCCCTGGCAGGCGGCCTAGCCGGGCGGCGCGATCGGGAAGGCGACCTCGTTGCGGCGGTTGAACGGCAGGGTGAACGGATCGTCGTAGTAATAGAAACGCGGACCCCCGGTCACGGTCAGGCCCTGGGCTTCAATCCAGCCGCGCAACTCGGCTGCCTTCGCCTCGAGCCGCCGGTCGGTCCAGAAGCCCGAGAAGCGCAGCACCGCCTCGGTCCGGGGGGCGGTCTCCTCGAAGCGGATCGCGGCATCGTCGGGCTCGGGCAGCGCCACCCGGTGGCTGCCCGCCGGCATCATGAACTGCACGTCCCAGACCGGCCCCTCGCCGTCGCCGGCCGGGCGCGCGACCTGTGCCACCGGCGTGGTCATGGCGATCCGGCTCGACGCCGCGTTGTCGCCGAAGATGTAGCCCGCAAGGGTCCGGAAGCCGCGGCCGACCGCCTCCTGCCGGGTTCCGGCCACCCGGACCTCGGCCACCAGATAGGGGTCATAGGCGCGCAGCTCGACCGCGCCGTCGCTGCGCAGCACCTTGTAGGGCGCGGTCTCATACCCCTTGTACATCTCCGGTTCCTCGGCCAGCGCCGCCGATGCGACGGCGATCCAGACCGCGGCCAGAATGTGGAAAGCCCGTCCCGCCGCGGCCATCACGTCTCCTCCGATATGGGCTGGCTACGCCGCGCGGGCGGCGCCGGATCACCCGGCCTTGCGCCCCGCCTCTCCGGCTTGCGGCAGGGGGCGTCTCGCTGTATCTCCCGGCCCATGACTTTCGTGATGGACATGGCCGACCGCGCCCGCCTGCCCTGGCGCTTCTTCGGAAGAAGCCGGACCGCAACCGCGCGACTCTGACCTTCTCCCCGCGGCGGCCCTGCGGCGCCGCGCGCCATCGCTTGCCCCATCACCCGCCGGGAGAGGACCGACATGACCGCCCCGAAGACGCTCTACGACAAGATCTGGGATGCCCACCTGGTACACGAGGCCGAGGACGGCACCGGGCTGCTCTACATCGACCGCCATCTGGTCCATGAAGTGACCAGCCCGCAGGCCTTCGAAGGCCTGCGCATGGCCGGGCGCAAGGTGCGCCACCCGGAAATGACCATCGCGGTTCCCGACCACAACGTGCCCACCACGCCGGACCGGGTGAACGGCATCACCAACGAGGAAAGCCGCATCCAGGTCGAGGCGCTGGACAAGAACGCGAAGGACTTCGGGATCAACTACTACCCGGTCTCGGACGTCCGCCAGGGCATCGTCCACATCGTCGGGCCGGAACAGGGCTGGACCCTGCCGGGCATGACCGTGGTCTGCGGCGACAGCCACACCGCGACCCACGGTGCCTTCGGCGCGCTGGCCCACGGCATCGGCACCTCCGAGGTCGAGCATGTGCTGGCGACGCAGACGCTGATCCAGAAGAAATCGAAGAACATGAAGGTCGAGATCACCGGCACCCTGCCGCCGGGCGTGACCGCCAAGGACATCACCCTGACGGTGATCGGCAAGACCGGCACCGCCGGCGGCACCGGCCATGTGATCGAATACTGCGGCGAGGCGATCCGGTCGCTGTCCATGGAAGGCCGCATGACGGTCTGCAACATGGCGATCGAAGGCGGCGCGCGGGCCGGTCTGATCGCCCCCGACGAGACCACCTATGCCTATGTGAAGGGCCGCCCGCACGCGCCGAAGGGCGCCGACTGGGACCGCGCCATGGCCTGGTGGCAGACGCTCTACACCGACGAGGGCGCCCAGTGGGACAAGGTCGTGACCATCGCCGCCGAGGACATCGCCCCGGTCGTCACCTGGGGCACCTCGCCCGAGGACGTGCTGCCGATCACCGCCACCGTGCCCGACCCGGAGAGCTTCCAGGGTGGCAAGGTCGAGGCTGCGCGCCGGTCGCTGGAATACATGGGCCTGACCCCCGGCATGGCGCTGAAGGACATCGCCATCGACACGGTGTTCATCGGCTCCTGCACCAATGGGCGGATCGAGGATCTGCGTGCCGCGGCGGCGATCCTGAAGGGACGCAAGATCAAGGAAGGGCTCCGCGCCATGGTGGTGCCGGGCTCCGGCCTCGTCCGCGCCCAGGCCGAGGAGGAAGGGCTGGCCGACATCTTCCGTGAGGCCGGGTTCGAATGGCGCCTCGCCGGCTGCTCCATGTGCCTGGCCATGAACCCAGACCAGCTCAGCCCCGGCGAACGCTGCGCCGCCACCTCGAACCGGAACTTCGAGGGCCGCCAGGGCCGCGGCGGGCGCACCCACCTGATGAGCCCGACCATGGCCGCCGCCGCCGCCGTCACCGGCCGGCTGACCGACGTGCGCGACCTGGTCTGACCCCGTCTGCGCCGAACCTGGCGCTGCAGGCAAGATCTGCGGCGCCGGATCGGGCATACTGACCCGGACCGGTCCGGCGTCCGCCCTCGTGGCGCCGCGGCCGGTTCGGGAATCGCAAGCACAGGAGCGGCGGATGAACACCTGGGTGAAATGGCTGGTGCTGGGGCTGCTCACGGCCTTTTTCGGACTGGTGGCGCTGGGGGACGCGGTGGCGGCCTCGATCGCAGTGACGCTGGTGATCGGGATCCTCTTCGTGATCGCCGGCGCGGGACAGATCATCGTCGGCCTTGGCGAACCCGGCAGCGGCCACAAGATCGTCAGCGTGCTGCTGGGCGTGGTGATGGTGCTGCTGGGCATCTCCTTCATCAAGAACCCGCTGGATGGCACCATGTCGCTGGCGCTGCTGGTGACCATCCTGATCGCCGCGGGCGGCATCATCCGGCTGTTCCTGGCCTTCGCGATGCGCCAGACGCCGTACTTCTGGACCGGCCTCTTGTCCGGCGCCCTGTCGCTGCTGCTGGCGGGCTACATCCTGGCCAATTTCGCGGCGACCTCGACCTCGCTGCTGGGGATCCTTCTGGGGATCGAGCTGCTGTTCAGCGGCGCCGGCATCATCGCCTTCGCGCTGTTCCTGCGCCGCCGCCAGGCCTGAACGGCCGCGAATCTGCCCGCCCCGCACCGCCGCCGGCCTGGCGGACCGGCGGGGCGGATGGGCTGGCGGGACTTGCACCACCCAGCCTTTTCTTCCCATGGTTGACGGCCCTGGCGAGGATCCGGCCACAATCTTAACCATGTCCGGGGTCTCGCCGCGTCCGACCACCGGAATGCGTGTGCGACCATGATTTTTATGTTTTTAATCCTGCACTTGATCATATATCCCTAGGGCTGTGCCTTAACCATGACGGTCTCGTCGAATTGTCTCGACCAGTCCCCCCGGCGACCCTGAAGGGGTCAAGCATGACCAAGGGGATTGACCTATGAAACTTGCACTCGCAGCCTCGGCCTTCACCATCGCGGCGGCGGTCGCCTCCGGCGCGGCGGCGGCGTCGTTGACCATCAGTTCGGTGTCCGGCGTCTGGCAGAACGATGTGCCTGATCCGGCCGTGTCCGGCGAAGGCACCAGCAGCATCCGCTGGGGCATCCCTGCCTCGCAGGCCGGGCGCAGCGGCTACGACTTCGCCGGCGCCGCGCCGCCGCCGTTCACCGTCGCCGATGGCACCGCCTTCAGCCTGGGCACCTTCACTCACCAGAACTTCCCGATCCTGGGTACGTCGCTCCAGAGCGTCGATCTGGTGGTCACCATCAACGTCGCCGGCCGCGCCACGCCGATCAACTCGACCTTTGCCTTCAGCCATTGGGAGACGGTCAACAACCCGCCCTGCCCCGGCCCGACCGGCAACACCCGGACCGGCTGTTCGGACAAGGTCACCGCAACGCTGAATGGCAGCCTGAGCGACACTTTCACCATCGGCAGGACCACCTACACCTTCGACGTGCTCGGTTTCCAGGTCGCCGGCCAGACCTTCACCGACTTCTGGACCGCCGAGGGCCAGGCCAACAGCGCCTCGCTGATGGGCACCTTCCGGGCTACCAGCACTGCCGAAGTGCCGCTGCCTGCCGGGGGCGGGCTGCTGCTGGCCGGACTCGCCGCGCTGCCGGCGCTGCGCCGCAAGAAGGATGCCGCCTGACGACAGACCCTTTCCCGCACCCTCAACACCCTCAACTCCGAAAGCCAACCGGGACGGCGCCATGGCGCCGCCCTTTCCGCGTCCGCCTGCCGGGTGGCCTTGGCCCCGGCCGCCGAGTTTGCTAAGCCACCGCCGATGCGGCCCACAAGGATCACGCCAGATGGACAAGTTTACCAAGCTCACCGGCATCGCGGCGCCGCTGCCGCTGATCAACGTCGATACCGACATGATCATCCCCAAGCAGTTCCTGAAGACGATCCAGCGCTCGGGCCTCGGCAAGAACCTGTTCGACGAAATGCGCTATGACGGCGAGGGCAACGAGATCGCCGACTTCGTGCTGAACCGCCCGTCCTATCGCAACGCCGAGATCCTTGTATCCGGAGAGAATTTCGGCTGCGGCTCGTCCCGCGAACATGCGCCCTGGGCGCTGCTGGACTTCGGCATCCGCTGCGTGATCGCGCCCAGCTTCGCCGACATCTTCTACAACAACTGCTTCAAGAACGGGATCCTGCCGATCGCCCTGCCGCAGTCCGAGGTCGACAAGCTGATGGACGACGCCGAACGCGGTGCCAACGCCACCGTGACGGTGGATCTAGAAAGCCAGACCATTTCGGGCCCGGACGGCGGCACGATCCGCTTCGAGATCGACCCGTTCCGCAAGCACTGCCTGTTGAACGGCCTCGACGACATTGGCCTGACGCTGGAGAAATCCGTGGCGATCGACGCCTTCGAGGCCAGCGCAACCGCCGCCCGGCCCTGGGTCTGACACCCGCACCGGGGGGTTGCCGGCGACGGCGGCCGAGCCTGATGGACCCGAAATCGGCCGCCCCTCCGGCACGGGGGGCGGCCTTGCCGACTTCGGCTTTAACCATTGCTTCAAGGACGCAAGGATTTCTGCCGGCGGTTGTGGCACAAAGGGATCAACGACGTTCCTGTCTTCGGCCCACTGGCCGCATCCCGATCCCGAAAGGCTTCTCCCATGCGCAACCGTTTCTGCGCCGCGGTCACCCTGTGCCTTGGCCTTGCCGCCGGCAGCGCCGGCGCCGCCTCGCTGACGCTTGAAAGTTTCACCACTCCGCTCAGCGCGAACACGATGATCAGCCGCGCTCCGGTCCGGGATGTGACCGGCCCGACCATCGCCACCGGCTTCAACATGCGCGACGGGGTCTCGACCTTCATCGCCTGGTGCCTCGACCTGACGCACCGGATCTCGAAGTGCGGCCCCTACCAGTACGAGGCGACAACCACGCCGTTCTCGAACAGCTTCCTCGCCGGCGGCGCGGTATCCCGGGTGCAGTCCGTCTTCGACGCGAATTACGGCAGCCTCGACACATCGGACAAGGTGTCCGCCGCGGCGTTCCAGCTGTCGCTGTGGGAGGTCGCCTATGACAACGACTACAGCCTGCTGACCGGCGCCTTCCGCGGCGCGGGCCATGGGAGCCTGGCGGCGTCGATCTCGTCCGCGGCGGCCGGCTTCCTGACCGCGGCGCAGGGCTATGCCGGACGCGAGCAGTTTGACCTGACCTTCCTGGAAAGCCGCGACCGTATCACCCGGCAGAACCTGGTGACGCCGACCCCGGCCGCGCCGGTGCCGCTGCCCGCGGCCCTGCCGCTTCTGGCCGGCGGGCTGGGCGGCATGGCCGCGCTGTACCTGCGCCGGCGCAGGGCGGCCGGCACCGCCTAACCTTTCATTAACCATGCCGGACCGACCCTGCAGCCATGCTGCGGGGTCTCGTTCTGACGGTCGGTCTGATGCTGGGCGGCCCTGTCGGGGCCGACACGATCAGGGTCGCCGTCCTGACCGCCGAACTGGACCGCGGTGGGCCCGGCCTGCTGCTGCGCGACATCGCGGCAGGCAAGGATCCGCAGATCGCCGCCGTGGTCGCGGTCGTCGCCGCGGCCGAGGCCGACATCCTGGTGCTGGCGCGCTTCGACCACGATATGGACGGCCGGGCGCTGGACGCGCTGGCCGACCTGATCGGCGGCGCGGGGCCGGATT
>JBGAOK010000094.1:0-14289 GCA_044221805.1 Meridianimarinicoccus sp. | reverse complement strand
AGTCGGTCGGCCCCCTGTCGGACCGACGTTCCGGATCCCACCGTAGCGGTGCAGGTCACGGCTTCGACCGACATCGGAGAAGGTTCTTCTCTGTTGCCCGCAAAGATTGAAGGGCCTGTTCCCTTCCCTGTCGGCTTAAATACGATATAGTCGATAGACATTAAGGAGCAAGCAGGAGGCAACGGTGTCCTACAACGCGACAGCATTCGACCGTCTCTGGCAGCGCAGAGGCGGCCGCGGTCTGACCACGGTGCAGATGCAGGACGAAGCTTGGATGCGCGTCCACGAGGCTTCTCCGGCACTCTACCTGGATCTGCTTGGTGAGCGGCATGGCGCACCCGATGTCGACCCGACCCGGACCGGACCCGGGCGCGACGGGCGGCGCCGCCGCCTTCTCGGCTCGCTCGGACGCCCCCAACCGGCCGGGAGCCGTCCTGCCCCGCTGCGCCCGGAGGCCAAGCATGCGTGACCACGACATCCTCGTTGACCGCTTTGATGCCGACGTCCCCTTCGCCGAACCCGATACCGCCGATTCCGCCGGCATCATGCTGGGGCTTGTGGTCGTGGCCCATGTGATCGCCGCCGTTGCCGCGGGCACCGCCCTGGTCTTTGGCACCGGCTGGCTCGTCGCGCTGCTGACCCACTTGATCATCGGCGCCGTGGCGCTTCTGGGCTCGGCCGTGATCGTCGCCCATGCCGATCATGTCCGCCGGGCCATCCATCCGGCCAAGGCGCTTCTGCGCGCCGGTCGGCGTCTCGCCCGCGCGGCCTGAGACCGATCATCGCTCCGACGGGCTGCATCCTGTCATCGCGGAATCGGGCCCCACCCTCGCTTGACCACGGCCGGCGCCGGGCTCTTGCCTTGCGCCGGCTTCGTTTTGCCCGCCTTTCCCGTCCGTTAATCGAGCCGCCCGGGTTGTCAACCAAATTTTCCAACAATCACATTGTTTGTAAAACGCATTTTTGATTTAGATCAGCGTGCAGTCTCCGATTCCGGCGTAACCAAGACGTCGGGCCCGGTTACTGGGTCGAGGGGGGGAGGACTGGGATGGCGGAAACACCGCAGGCGCACGGTCGTATTCTTGACTGTGCATGCCTTCGGCGGTCCGTCGTGCATTTGACCTCATCGAGATCCCCCTGGGGACGCCGGTCGCGGCGCGTTTGCGCCGCAGTGACCGCTGTCCCCAAGTCGAGAGCAAGACGCTGACTTGTGGGTGGAACAAGAGGATCTCAGATGGAAATGAAACTCGTGGATCGGATTCTGGCCGATCCAAACTACAAACTGCTAAAGGAGCGTCGATCGCGCCTTGGCTGGTGGCTGACCGCCGCCATGCTGGTCGTCTATTACGGCTTCATCCTGCTGATCGCCTTTGAAAAGCAGGTCCTGTCCGCCCGCATCGGTACCGGCGTGATGACCTGGGGCATTCCGGTCGGCTTCGGGGTGATCATCTTCACCATCCTGATCACCGCCTACTACGTGATGAAGGCCAACAGCGAATTCGACGACCTGAGCGAAAAGATCAAGCGGGAGGCCCTGAAGTGATGTCCTTCAAGTCCTTCCCGGGTCTCGGCCGCGCCGCCGGCGTCGCCGCCCTGCTCTCGCTGCCGACCCTCGCACTCGCCGCCGGTCCGGACCTCGGCGACGTCCAGAAGCAGGCCACCAACTACACCGCGATCATCATGTTCGCGCTGTTCGTGGTCATGACGCTCTTCATCACCAAATGGGCCGCGGCCAAGACCAAGTCGGCCGCCGACTTCTATACCGGCGGCGGCGGCATCACCGGCTTCCAGAACGGTCTCGCCATCGCCGGCGACTACATGTCGGCAGCCTCGTTCCTGGGGATCTCGGCGGCCGTCATGGCCTCGGGCTTCGACGGCCTGATCTACTCGATCGGCTTCCTCGTCGGCTGGCCCATCCTCACCTTCCTGATGGCCGAACGGCTGCGCAACCTCGGCAAGTTCACCTTCGCCGACGTGGCGGCCTTCCGCTTCGCCCAGACCCCGGTGCGGATGTTCGCCGCCATCTCGACCCTGGTCGTGGTGGCCTTCTACCTGATCGCGCAGATGGTCGGCGCCGGCCAGCTCATCAAGCTGCTGTTCGGCCTGGAATACTGGATGGCCGTCGTCATCGTCGGCGCGCTGATGATGGTCTACGTGCTGTTCGGCGGCATGACCGCGACGACCTGGGTGCAGATCATCAAGGCCTGCCTGCTGCTCGGCGGTGCGACCTTCATGGCCATCATGGTGATGTCGCACTACGGCTTCAGCCCCGAGCGGTTCTTCGCCGCCGCGGTCGAGGTCAAGACCCAGCTTGCCGCCAAGACCCCCGACACCACGCCGGAAGCCGCTGCGGCCGCCGGCCAGTCGATCATGGGACCGGGCAAGTTCATCACCGACCCGATCTCGGCGATCTCGTTCGGCATGGCGCTGATGTTCGGCACCGCCGGCCTGCCGCACATCCTGATGCGCTTCTTCACCGTTCCCAGCGCCAAGGAAGCGCGTAAGTCGGTGATGTGGGCGACCACCTGGATCGGCTACTTCTACCTGCTGACCTTCATCATCGGCTTCGGCGCCATCACCTTCGTGCTGACCAATCCGGGCTTCCTTGACGCCAAGGGTGCACTGATCGGCGGCAACAACATGGCGGCTATCCATCTGGCCCAGGCGGTCGGTGGCAACCTGTTCCTCGGCTTCATCTCGGCGGTCGCCTTCGCGACGATCCTCGCGGTGGTGGCGGGCCTGACGCTGGCCGGTGCTTCGGCGGTGTCGCACGACATCTATGCCACCGTGATCAAGAAGGGCAAAGCCGACAGTGCCTCGGAACTGAAGGTGTCGCGCTACACCGTGCTTGGCCTCGGCATCCTCGCCGTCGCGCTCGGCATCGTGTTCGAGAAGCAGAACATCGCCTTCATGGTCTCGCTCGCCTTCGCGATCGCGGCTTCGGCGAACTTCCCGGTGCTGTTCCTGTCGGTCCTGTGGAAGGGTGCCACTACCCGCGGCGTCGTCATCGGCGGCTTCCTCGGCCTGATCGTGTCGGTGGTGCTGACGGTTCTCTCGCCGTCGGTCTGGGAAGCCACCCTCGGCAACGCGAAGGGCTCGGCTCCGTTCCCCTACACCTCGCCCGCGCTGTTCTCGATGACGGCCGGCTTCGTGGGGATCTGGCTGTTCTCGGTCCTCGACCGCAGCGCTCGCGGCAACATCGACCGGGCGGGCTTCCTCGCCCAGCAGGTGCGCTCGGAGACCGGCATCGGCGCCTCCGAAGCTTCGGCCCACTGACAGAAAGGGAAGACCCATGCCACAGACCGGTCGGACCCACCAGACTGTGGCCGAGACGGGTCTTCCCGATCGCGCCGGCCCCCCCGAAACCGGGGGGGCCGAGCCCGCGCGGAACGAACGCCGCGAATTCATCTCGCTGATGACGACCCGGGTGCGCGAGGCGCATCTGCACAAGCCCTACTTCGCCGACGGCGCCACCGACCTCGTGAGCCTCTGCCGCGAGATGTCCCGTCTGGGCCTGAACGAGGCCCTGATCCGCGACGGTGACCGGATCGGCATCTTCACCACCACCGATCTCCGCGACGCGCTGCTCCGGCCCGTCCCGCCCGCCGAACTGGCGGTGCGCGAGATCGCCCATTTCGATCCGCTCTCGGTCTCGCCCGAGGATGCCCTGTTCGACGCCCTGATCTTGATGCTGCGCCACCGGTTCCACCGGCTTCTGGTGCGCCAGGACGACCGCGTCATCGGCATCCTGCGCCAGCTCGACCTGATGGCCTTCCTGGCCAGCCATTCCCAGTTGATCGCCCTGCAGGCCGCCCACGCCCCCGACATCACCGAACTGGGCGCCGCCGCCCGCAGCATCGACGGGCTGATCCGCGCCATGAGCGAGGACGGCGTCCGCATCGACGTGATCGCCGGCCTTGTCGGCGGGCTGAACCGGCAGGTGTTCCAGCGCCTGTGGGAACTGGTCGCCCCCGACGAGGTGCGCGCCAACTCCTGCCTGATCGTCATGGGCAGCGAGGGCCGCAACGAACAGATCGTCAAGACCGACCAGGACAACGCGCTGCTGCTGCGCGACGGCTTCACCTTCGACGGGCTGGACGAGATCACCGCCGCCTTCACCGCGGCCCTGCTCGACTTCGGCTATCCCCTGTGCAAGGGCGGCATCATGCTCAGCCGGCCGCTCTGGTGCCAGCCGGTCGAGGGCTTCCGGCGCACGATCACCGACTGGATCCACGGCAGCGACCCGGACGGGCCGATGAACCTGGCGATCTTCCTCGACGCCGCCGTGGTCACCGGCGACGCGAGCCTGCTGGCCGACGCGCGCGCCCATGTGGACCGCATCCTGACCGGCAGCGACGCCTATTACGCCCGCTTCGCCGCCGCGGTGGACCAGTTCGGCAGCGGCGAAGGCGGCTGGTGGCGGCGGCTTCCGGGCATGCGCGGCCGCGAGGCGGCAGAGATTGACCTGAAGAAGCTCGGCATCTTTCCCATCGTCCACGGCGTGCGGACGCTGGCGCTGCAGTACCGCGTCGACGCGATCAGTACCGTCGAGCGGCTGGCCGCCCTGGCCGAGGCCGAACGGCTCGACCGGGCACTGGCGCAGGACCTGACCGAGGCGCTACGCTTCCTCATGGGCCTGAAGCTGTCGAACAACCTCAAGCAGATCAAGGCCGGGCGCGCCCCGGACAACTCGATCGTGCTGGCCGAGGTCGGCACCCTCGACCGCCAGGCGCTGAAGGATTCGCTGGCCATCGTGCGCCGGTTCCGCGACTGGCTGGCAAGCCATTACCGGCTGGACGCCCTGTGAAACCCGGCGGCGGCCCCGGCGCACGGCTGGCGCTGGCGCTGTGTGCCGCCGGACTGGTGCTGTTCAATTTTCCGCTGGTGACCGTCTGGGACCGGGACGCGACCCTGTTCGGCCTGCCGTTGCTTCCGGTGGCGCTGTTCGGCATCTGGGGCGCGCTGATCGTGGCGCTGGCCATCGCCAGCGAACGCGACGCGCCGCCGCCCGACGATGACGGTGCGGGGCGCCGATGATTTCCGCCCCCGTGGTTCTGGCGGCATCGCTGGGCTATCTCGCGATCCTGTTCGCCATCGCCGCCTTCGCCGACCGCCGGGCGGCGCAGGGCCGGTCGGTGATCGGCAACCCCTGGGTCTATGCGCTGTCCTGGGCGGTCTACTGTTCGGCCTGGACCTATTTCGGCAGCGTCGGCACCGCGGCGGTGTCGGGGGTCTGGTTCCTGCCGATCTATCTCGGGCCGATGCTGGCGATGCTGCTGGCCTGGACCGTGGTGCGGAAGATGGTGCGCATCGCCCAGACCTACCGGATCACCTCGATCGCCGACTTCATCGCCAGCCGCTATGGCAAGAGCCCGCTTCTGGCCGCGCTGGTGACGCTGATCACCGTGGTCGGCATCGTTCCCTATATCGCGCTCCAGCTGAAGGCGGTGTCCGGCGCCTTCCAGGTCCTGACCACCGGGTCGGGGGCCGCGCCGGTTGCCGTCGCCGTCTGGTGGCAGGACGCGACGCTGCTGACCACGCTGGCGCTTGGCGCCTTCACCATCATCTTCGGCACCCGCCACCTGGACCTGTTCGAACGCCACGAGGGCATGGTCGCCGCCGTGGCCTTCGAGTCGGTGGTGAAGCTGCTGGCCTTCCTGGCGGCGGGCATCTTCGTGACCTGGGGCCTGTTCGACGGCATGGGCGACATCTGGGCCCGCGCCCAGGTCCATCCCGAGTTGCAGGACCTGATGAGCCTTGGCCGGCCGGGGGTGGCGCCCGACTATGCCCGCTGGTTCGCCCTGACGGTCCTGTCGATGATCTCGGTGCTGGTGCTGCCCCGGCAGTTCCAGATGATGGTGGTGGAATCGGTCCACGAACGCCACGTCCGCCGCGCCGCCTGGGCCTTCCCGGCCTATCTTCTGGCGATCAACATCTTCGTTCTGCCCATCGCCATCGGCGGGCAGGTCGTCTTCGGCCCCGGCAACGCCGATCCGGAAAGCTTCGTTCTGACGCTGCCCTTGACCCAGGGGGCGCCGGCGCTGGCGCTGCTGGCCTATGTGGGCGGGTTGTCGGCGGCGACGGGCATGCTGATCGTCGAGACCATCGCGGTGTCGACCATGGTCTGCAACGACCTGGTGATGCCCTCGCTGTTCCGGCTGCCCGGCTTCGGTGCGCGCGCCGAAGGGCACCTGACGGTGCTGCTGCTGAACATCCGCCGTGCTGCCATCGTCGGCGTGCTGATGCTCGGCTATCTCTATTTCCGCATGGCGGGGAACGCCTATGCGCTGGTCTCGATCGGGCTGATCAGCTTCGCCGCGGTGGCCCAGTTCGCCCCCGCCCTGATCGGCGGCATGTACTGGCGCGGCGCCACCCGGGCCGGCGCCTTCGGCGGGCTGATCGGCGGCTTCGCGGTCTGGGCCTATACGCTGATGCTGCCGTCGCTGGCCAAGTCGGGCTGGATCTCGGGCGCCATCCTGACCGAGGGTCCCTTCGGCATCGGCCTTTTGCGCCCCGAGAACCTGTTCGGGACCAGCGGACTGGACCCGCTGTCCCAGGCCCTGTTCTGGAGCCTGAGCGTCAACATCGCGCTTTATGTCGGGCTGTCGATGCTGCGCGCGCCCTCGGCCCGGGAACAGAGCCAGGCCCTGCTGTTCGCCGATGTCTTCGCCCGCGGCGGCACCGCCCAGACCGCCCCGGTGTTCTGGCGCGGCCGCGCCCGGCTCGAGGATCTGAAGGCGCTGGCCGCCCGGCTTCTGGGCCCCGGCCGCTCGGACGCGCTCTTCGAGGACCACGCCCGGCAGACCGGGGTTCCGGTTCCCGACCTGGTCGCCGACGCAAGGCTGGTCGACCGGGTCGAACGCCAGATCGCCGGCGCCATCGGCACCTCGTCGGCCCGCGTCATGGTCGCCTCGGTCGCGCAGGAGGAACCGCTGACCGTCGACAGCGTGTTCGAGATCCTGTCCGAAGCCTCGCAGCTCCGGGTCTATTCCCGCGCGCTCGAGGAGAAGTCGCTGTCGCTCGAGAAGGCGACCGAGGAACTGCGCGCCGCCAACGAACAGCTGAAAAGCCTCGACCACTTGAAGGACGACTTCATGTCGTCGGTGACCCACGAGTTGCGCACGCCCTTGACCTCGATCAGGGCATTGTCCGAGCTGATGCTCGACAACCCCGACATGGACCCCGACCAGCGCGCCGAATTCCTGACCATCGTCGTCTCCGAGACCGAACGGCTGGGCCGTCTGGTCAACCAGGTGCTCGACATGGCCAAGATCGAATCCGGCAATGCCGAATGGCGCAACAGCGACGTCGACATGAGGGCGCTGATCGCCACGGCGGTGAAGTCCACGTCCGAGCTGTTCCGGACCAGGGGGGCGAAGGTGGTGACGGATCTGCCCGACAGGGTGCCGACGATCCGCGCCGATGCCGACCGGCTGACCCAGGTGGTGCTGAACCTCCTGTCGAACGCCGCCAAGTTCGTGCCCGTCGGGGAAGGGCGGGTGGATGTCGTCCTGCGGCACCAGGACGACGCGCTTCTGGTCGAGGTCCGAGACAACGGGCCCGGCGTGCCGGTGAAGGACCAGATGACGATCTTCGAGAAGTTCCGCCAGGGCGGGGACGCGTTGTCCCGCCCGGTCGGAACCGGGCTGGGGCTTCCGATAAGCCGGCAGATCGTCGAACATTTTGGCGGGCGGATGTGGCTGGACTCTCAGCCGGGTCAGGGCGCATGCTTCGCGTTCCGGCTGCCGCTCCGGCCTCGGGAGGAGGAATGAGGCATGAAGGTGCTGATTGCGGATGACGAGCCCAACATCGTCATCTCGCTGGAATTCATGATGAAGCGCGAGGGCTTCGACGTGGTCGTCGCGCGCGACGGCAAGGAGGCGCTGGAAGCGATCCGGCGCGAGCGGCCGCACGTGGTGCTGCTGGACGCGATGATGCCGGGCATGACCGGCTTCGACGTTTGCGCCGCCGTGCGCGCCGACGAAACCGTGCGCGAAACCCGGATCCTGATGCTGACGGCGAAGGGGCGCGAGACCGACTTCGCCCGCGGCGCCGGGGTGGGCGTGGACGCCTACATGACCAAGCCGTTCTCGACCCGGGATCTGGTGGCCAAGGTCCGGGAGCTGCTGGCGTGAAATTCGACCGCAAGTTGCTTGTCGCGGTGATGGCACCGGGGCTGTTCCTGCTGCTCTGGGGCGAACTTGGGCCGCTCTTGATCCGGATGACCCTGGATGACAGCCAGCGCGCAGCGGTGGACGGTGCGATCCTGCCCCTTTTCGAGACCCATGGCGCGCTGCTGTTCGGCTGGTGGGCCTGGGCGGCGGGGCTTGGCGCCTGGCTCGCCTATCGGCTCTATCTCGACTTCAGCCGGGCGCCGGTGCGGCTGACCGACTCGACACAGGTGCAGGTGCGCGATCCCTTCGCCCCGGCGGTAGACGCCCCGGGCCGGGCCTATGCGCCCCTGACCGCGGCGATCAACGCCCTGGCATCCGAGCGGCGCAAGCTGGCCGAGGACACCGCCCGGCTGATCGAGGAAGCCAGCCGCGGCGTCACCGGCGAACGTGACCAGCTTGGCGCCCTGATGGCCGAGCTGCACCAGAGCGTCGTCGTCTGCAACCGCGGCGGGCGGATCCTGCTGTACAACGGGCGCGCCCGCAGCCTGTTCCGGCGCCTATCCCAGGCGCCCAGCGGCATCGGCGGGGCCGAGCTGGTCGGACTCGGCCGGTCGATCTTCGGCGTCATCGACGAGGCGCTGATCACCCACGCGCTGGAAACCGTGGAACGCCGCATCGCCCGGGACGAGGCCGCGGTCACCGCCCGCTTCGTGATGGGCACCCCGGCCGGCCACCTGCTGCATGTCAGCCTTGCCCCGGTCCGGCCCGGTTCGGGCGAGGGCGCGATGACCGGCTATGTGCTGCTGCTGGACGACATCACCGACGATTATGCCGAGCAGTCGCGCCGCGACCGCCAGTTGCTGGACCTGACCGAGAAAAGCCGCGCCGCGCTGGCCAGCATGCAGGCGGCGCTGGACATGCTCGACTATCCCGACCTCGGCCCCGAGGACCGCGAGCGCTTCCAGAACGTGGTGCGCGAGGAAGTGACGGCGATGGGGGAACGCATCGCCGCCCTGGACGCCGCCACCTCGCAGGACCTGATGACGCGCTGGCCCCTGCAGGAGATGCTGGGCGCCGACCTGGTCACCGCCGCCGCCCGCCAGATCGAGGCCGACACCGGCCAGCCGGTGGCGACCGACGATGTCGCTCCCGACCTCTGGCTGAACGTGGACAGCTTCGCCCTGATCCACGCCCTGGCCTTCCTGTCCGGGCGCCTCGCCGCCAGCCTGTCCGAGGCCGGCGCCGAGGCCGGGCTGCAATTGCGGCTGGTGCTGGCGGGCAGCCGGGCGCATCTCGACTTGGCGTGGTCCGGCCCCGCCGCCCAGGCCGAGACCCTGGCCGACTGGCTGGGCGACCCGATGCAGGACGGTGCCGACCGTTCGCCCCTGTCGGTGCGCGACATCGCCACCCGCCATGGCGGCGAGATCTGGTTCGAACGCGACCGCAACGGCGGCCCCGGCTGCTTCCGCTTCCTGCTGCCGCTGGCCGCCGACGTGCCCGAAGCCGCGGCGCCGCAATCGACCCGGCCGGAATACTACGATTTCGACCTGTTCGACGCGAGCGTCCACCTGAGCATGCTGGACGACCGCAAGCTGTCCGACCTGACCTATACCGTGTTCGACACCGAGACGACCGGCCTCGACCCGGTGGGCGGCGACGAGATCCTGCAGATGGGCGCGGTGCGGATCGTCAACGGCAAGCTCCTGCGCTCCGAGGGCTTCGACCAGATCGTCGATCCCGGCCGGTCGATCCCCGAGGCCTCGATCCCGTTCCACGGCATCACCCCGGAGATGGTGAAGGGCCAGCCGCGGATCGGGCAGGTGTTGCCCGCCTTCCACACCTTCGCCGCCGAGACGGTTCTGGTCGGCCACAACGTCGCCTTCGACATGCGCTTCCTGAAGCTGAAGGAAGAGACGACAGGGCTACGCTTCGACCATCCGGTGCTGGATACCCTGCTTCTGGCCAGCGTCGTCCATCCCGGCGAGGACAGCCACAGTATGGAGGCGATCGCCGCCCGGCTGGGGGTCGAGGTGCGCGCCCGCCATTCGGCCGCCGGCGACGCGCTGACCACCGCGCAGATCTTCCTGAAGCTGATGCCGCTTCTGGATGCCCGGGGTATCGTCACCCTGCGCCAGGCCCGCGAGGCAGCCGAGACCTCGTACTTCGCCCGGCTGAAATACTGATCCGGCGCAGCGGGGACACGGGGGGCGGTTTCTGCGCCCTCCGCGGCAGTGCGGCGTCTCGCGCCCGGCGGCGGCCGGGCTAGAGTGCGCCCGAGCCTGCCGATTCCCTCTGCGAGTGACGCCATGGCATCCGACCCGCGCCCCCTGCCCGATCGCGAGCCGGTCGTGCACCAGCTGGGCACCATTCTCGATGCGCTCCGGTCGGAACCGGGCGCCCGGCGGCTGTTCCTGCAGGCCGCCGCCGTGGTCGCCGTCGTCATCGCCACCGCCGTGGCGCAGGTGGAACTGAACGCCTGGAACCAGCCCTTCTACAACGCCATCGAACGGCGCGACCTGGCCGCCTTCGTCGGCCAGCTCTGGGTGTTTTTCGGCATCGCCGGGGTGCTGCTGATCCTGAACGTCAGCCAGGCCGGGCTGACGCTCCTGATCAAGATGACGCTCCGCGAACTGGCGACCAGGGACCTGATCGCCAACTGGCTGACGGACCGGCGCGCCTCGCGGATCGGCCGGCAGGGCGAGATCGGTGCCAACCCCGACCAGCGCATGCAGGCCGATGCCGACCACCTGACCGACCTGACCACGACGCTGGCGATCGGGCTGTTGCAGGCGACGATCCTGCTGGCCAGTTTCGTGGGCGTGCTCTGGGTGCTGTCGGAATCGATCGCCCTGCCGGTCGCGGGACGCGAGGTGCAGATTCCCGGCTACATGGTCTGGGCGGCGCTGCTCTATGCCGCGACCGGATCGTTGCTGTCGTGGCTGGTGGGCCGCCCGCTGGTGCGCCTTGGCGCCGCCCACTACGCCCAGGAAGCCGAGCTGCGCGTCGCCATGGTCCGCGCCAATGCCCAGGCCGACGACATCGCCCTCGGCAATGCCGAGGCGGACGTGCGCTCGCAGATCGAGGCCGAGCTGGCGCGCGTCATGGTCATCCTGCGCGAACTGGTCATGGCCCGGGTGCGGCTGACCTTCGTGACCGCGGGCTATGGCTGGGTGGCGCTGGTGGTGCCGATCATCGTCGCGGCCCCGGGCTATTTCGCCGGGCGGCTCAGCTTCGGCGAACTGATGATGGTGGTGGGCGCCTTCCAGCAGGTGCAGAACGCACTGGGGTGGTTCGTGGCCAACGCCGACGCGATCGCCGACTGGCGGGCGACGCTGCTGCGGGTGATGAGCTTCCGGCAGGCGCTGCGCGATCTCGACCGGATCGAGGCCGGGCTCGAGCATGTGGACCGCGCCCCCGCCCCCGACGGCCGGCTGGTTCTGGAGAATGTCGAGGTGGTGAACATCCACGGCACGCTCGCCCCGGAACTGCCCCGGGTCGAGGTCGCGCCGGGCGAGCGGCTGCTGCTGAAGGGACGGCCGCGCAGCGGGAAAAGCACCCTGTTCCTCGCCATGGCGGGATTGTGGGGCTGGGGCCATGGCCGGATCCTGATGCCGCCCGAGGGCCGCATCATGTTCCTGTCGCAGCGGCCCTATGCCCCGGCCGGCACGCTCAGGAACGCGCTGAACCATATCGACGACGGCCCCGCCAGCGAAGCCGCCATCGCCACCGCGCTGGACCGGGTCGGGCTGGGCCATCTTCACCCCCTGCTCGACACGCCGCGGCACTGGGATCGCGAACTGGGCCTTGGCGAACAGGAACGGCTGGGCTTCGCCCGGATGCTGCTGCGCCATCCCGACTGGGTGATCCTCGACGGCACGCTGGAAACCAGCGAGGACGCCACCCGCGCGCTGCTGCTGTCGATCCTCGCCACCGAGCTGAAGGCCACCGCCGTCGTCAGCATCGGCAGCAACGGCGATCCGGAGGGCTTCTACCACCGCACCGTCCGGCTGGTCTGCCGGCCGGCGAAGCCCGGCGCCGCCGCGGCGCGGGATGCCGATTGCGGCGCCCCCGCCAGGCCGACTGGCACCGCCGGCTAGGACCTGCCGGGGCAAAGCCCGTTGCAGGCAGCGGGATTTGGTATACCATTCTCCCCGTGTCCCTGTCGGGACGCGAAAGCAAGGCGCGCCAACAGCGCCGTGGGAGGATGGATGACAACGATGACCAGGCTGATGGGGGCCGCGGCGCTCCTTGCCGTGGCCGTGCCGGTCGCGGGCTTCGCGGACACGGCGGACAAGCGCATCGCGCTGTCCAACAACTATGCGGGCAACTCGTGGCGGCAGGCGATGCTGTCGAGCTGGGAGACGGTGACCGGCAAGGCCGTGGCAGACGGCGTGGTCGCCGCCGCGGACGCCTTCACCACCGCCGAAAACCAGGCGACCGAGCAGGCCGCGCAGATCCAGAACATGATCCTTGAAGGCTACAACGCCATCGTGCTGAACGCCGCCTCGCCCACGGCGCTGAACGGCGCGGTGAAGGAAGCCTGCGACGCCGGCGTGGTGGTGGTGTCCTTCGACGGCATCGTCACCGAACCCTGCGCCTACCGGATCGCGGTCGACTTCAAGGAGATGGGCCGGATGCAGGTGGACTACCTGGCCGGCCGCCTGCCCGAGGGCGGCAACCTCTTGGAGATCCGCGGCCTTGCCGGCGTCTTCGTCGATGACGAGATCTCGGCCGGGATCCACAAGGGTGCGGATGAGCACCCGCAATTCAAGATCGTCGGCTCGGTCCATGGCGACTGGGCGCAGGACGTGGCGCAGAAGGCGGTCGCGGGCATCCTGCCCAGCCTGCCCGAGATCGTCGGCGTGGTGACCCAGGGCGGCGACGGCTATGGCGCGGCGCAGGCGATCGGGGCGGCCGGCCGGCCGATGCCGATCATCATCATGGGCAACCGCCAGGACGAACTGGCCTGGTGGCAGCAGGAACGCGACAAGACCGGCTACGAGACCGTCTCGGTCTCGATCGCGCCGGGGGTCTCCACGCTGGCCTTCTGGGTCGCGCAACAGGTGCTCGACGGCCAGAAGGTGCCGCAGGATCTGGTGGTGCCCTTCCTGCAGATCAACCAGTCCGATCTGGACGCGGCGCTGAAGACCACCCCGGCCGGCGGGGTTGCGAATGTCGAATACACGCTTGAAGACGCGAAGAAGGTGATCGCGGGCGAGATGTAGGCGCCTTGGCGGCAAGCGACGCACAGGCGGCGGGCGCGGCCCGGCACCCTGTCGGGCCGGTCGTACGGCTCGACGGGGTGAGCCGGCATTTCGGTGCGGTCCGCGCGCTGGACGGGGTGACGCTGGACATCCGTTCCGGCGAATGCTTCGGGCTTGTCGGCCATAACGGCGCCGGCAAGTCCACCCTCGTCAACCTCGTCAACGGCGGCCTCGCCCCCGGCGCGGGGCGCGTGATCCATGACGGCGCCAGCGGTCCGGACGCCGCCCGGCGGGCCGGGGTGCGCACGGTGTTCCAGGAAGGCGCGCTCTGCCCCAACCTGACCGTGGCCGAAAACCTGCGCATCCCCCAGCACGACCTGACCGGGCCGGGCTGGCGGCGCCTGGCCCGCCGCCGGGTGGCCGCTGCGCTGGACCTCGTGTTCCCCGGCCATGGCATCGACCCGGGCGCGGTGGTCGGCGGCCTGAGCCTTGCCCGCCGGCAGATGGTCGAGATCGCCATGGGTTTCGCCGATGCCAGCACGCCGGCGCGGCTGGTGATCCTGGACGAGCCCACCTCGTCACTCGACGCCGCGATCGCGCGGCAGCTTCTGGCCCATGTCCGCCGCTTCTGCGCGGAAGGCGGTGCGGTGGTGTTCATCTCGCACCTGCTGGGCGAGGTCTTCACCGTGGCCGACCGCATCGTGGTGATGAAGGACGGCCGCGTCGTCGCCGACCGGCCCGCCGCCGGCTTCACCCGCGCCGGTCTGGTCGAGGCGATGGGCCATGTCACCGCCCGCAGCGCCGCCGCCGCGGCCGCACCGCGCCACATCGGCACCGAGGTGGTCGCCACCCCCGAAGGCATCCGCGCCCGGGCCGGCGAGATCGTCGGCCTTGCCGGCCTTGCCGGCCATGGCCAGGCCGAGGCGCTGGCCCGGCTCTATCTCTCGCGCACCGGCGACTGGCGGGCGCCG
>JBGAOK010000003.1:0-78814 GCA_044221805.1 Meridianimarinicoccus sp. | reverse complement strand
GCACTGAACAGCGCCCGGTTCATCGCCTGCCCCGCCGGGGTCTCGGTGAAGGCCAGGTAGTCGGCCATCTCGGCGTCCGACAGCGGCTGATAGGCCAGCGCCACGAAGGCGCGCACCCAGTCCTCGGTCTCGGCGCGCAGCTCCGGTTCCTGCTGCCAGACCTGGGTCAGGATGTCGGCCTCGCTCAGCCGGTCGGCGGCATCGCCCGACGCGGCGGCGCCCATCCCCTTCAGGAAGGCCGCGTTGGCGTTCAGCGCGCCCACCACATTGGCGTCGATCAGGTCGTTCACCTTGATGAAGGCGTCGATCTGGCCGGCGCGCGGATCGCCCTCGCGGCGCATCTCGGCATAGTCCGCCAGCACCGCGTCCTGCACCGAGGGGTCGCGCAGCGCCTCGCGCGCCGACAGTTCCAGCCCGACGATGCGCTGGCCCAGCGGCGCCTCGAGATAGTCGAGGATCGCCCCGGCATGGCCGCCCTCCAGGGCCTCGGCGAAGCTGGTCCCCAGGATCGGCCCGGTCCGGGACGGCGCGTTGATCCGCGCCACGGTCTGGGTCCAGCCCGCCACGGTGCGGCCGGGCATCATGGTTTCCGCCAGGTCCTCGCCGGCCCGGACGGCCTCGTCCCGCAGCACCGCGAGAAGCGCGTCGGTCTGCATCGCCGCAAGGATGGCGTCACTGTCCCGCGTCGCCTGTGCAGAGGCCGGCAGCGCGGGCAGCAGGGTCGACAGCACGATGGCAAGGGCGGCAATCACACGCATGGCACCTCCGGGGACTGCGCCGATGATGCGGTCTCGGCCGCGCCTTGGCAACCTCGGCCGCCCGGCGCCCCGGACACAGTCCGGTCATCGCGCGTGACCCACCTGCGACATCCTCATGAACGGGCTGCGAAATGGGGGTTGCACGCCCCCGGCGGTTTGACTACATCGCCGCGAGACCGCGGAGAGATGCCGGAGCGGTCGAACGGGGCGGTCTCGAAAACCGTTGACCCTTCACGGGGTCCCAGGGTTCGAATCCCTGTCTCTCCGCCAGCTTTTCCTGACCGTTGTGATCGCGCCCCCGGCCAGAGGCACTTGCGCGCCCGCGCGAATCCCGTGCTTTCGGATCGACTTTTCGGCGACCACCTCCGATAAACGGGCGCAGTCCCAGTCCCGGTTGCGTGCGGAGTTCCGATGATCGCAGGTTTCGACACCCAGACTTTTTTCACCCTGATCGGCGTCGCCGTCGCCTCGGGCATCGCGGGCGGCGTCCTCGCCGGGCTTCTGGGGGTCGGCGGCGGCATCGTCATCGTGCCCGCGCTCTATTTCGCGCTGACCCGGGCGGGCTTCGCCGGCGACGCGACGATGCAGTTGGCGGTGGGCACCTCGCTGGCCACCATCGTCTTCACCTCGATCTCGTCCAGTCTCGGGCACCATCGGCGCGGCGCGATCGACATGGCGCTCCTGAAGCTCTGGGCGCCGTCGATCCTGCTGGGCGTGCTGGCCGGCTCGCTTCTCGCTGGCTACGTCTCGTCCGACGTGCTGGTGGCGGTCTTCGCCAGCGTCGCCGCCATCGTCGCCGTGGACATGGTGGTCCGCAAGCCCGCCGACAGCCCGCAGCCGGGCAGCTTCACGAAGCCGGTCTGGGCGCTGCTGGGCTTCCTCGCCGGGGGCATCTCGGCGATGATGGGGATCGGCGGCGGCACGGTCTGCGTGCCACTTCTGAACTTCCTCGGCTACGACATCCGCCGGGCAGTGGGCACCTCGTCGGCGATCGGCTTCCTGATCGGCGTGCCCGGCGCCATCGTCTATGCCCTCACCGGCCTCGGCGCCGAGGGGCTGCCGCCCTTCTCGCTGGGCTATGTGAACATCGTCGCGGCGGCGATCATCATTCCCCTGACCATGGTCTTTGCCGGCGTGGGCGTGCGGCTGGCCCATGCGATCCCGCGCCGGGCGCTGCGGCTGTCCTTCGGGCTGTTCCTGGCGCTGACCTCGGCGCGGATGTTCCTCGACCTCTGGCATGGCGGGACCTGAGCCGGCGCCATGACCGATCCCGCCCCGCCCCTGCCCGACATCCTGCCGCTGGGTCTGGGCGGCTGGCTGGTGCGCTTCGCCGACCGGCTGGACGACGGCGCCAACCGGGCGGCGCTGGCCTTCCGCGCCGCGATCGAGGCCGAGGCCTGGCCCGGGGTGATCGAGACCGCGCTGTCCCTGGGCGCGGTGCAGGTCGCCGGCGACCCGCTGGCCGACCCCGAGGCGCTGCGCGACCGGCTGGCGGGCCTTCTCGCCGCGCGCGACTGGGCGGCCGCGCCGCTGCCCGCCGGGCGGCGGCTGTGGACGGTCCCGGCCGCCTTCGGGGAGGACGCCGGACCGGACCTGGCCGAGGCCGCCGGTCTGGCCGGGCTCGACCCCGCCGGGGCCGTGGCCGACCTGACCGCCCGCCCGTTGCGGGTGCTGGCGCTGGGTTTCGCGCCGGGGATGCCCTATCTGGGCACGCTGGCGCCGCGCTGGGATCTGCCCCGGCAGGGCCAGCTGACCGACCGGGTGCCGGCCGGGACGCTGGCGGTCGCGGTGCGCCAGATGGTGCTGTTTCCCGCCGCCATGCCCACCGGCTGGCGCGCGGTCGGGCTGACCGCCTTCCGCCCGTTCCGGCCCGGCACGGTGGAACCCTTCCCGCTGCGCCCCGGGGACGAGATCCGCTTCCACCCGGTCCCGGCGGCCGAGCTCGCCGCGCTGGCCCGGGACCCCGCCGGCGGCGCCGAAGCCGAGGCGCTGCCATGACCGGCCCGGCGCTGCATGTCCGGCAGGCCGGTCCCGCGGTGACCGTCCAGGATCGCGGCCGGCGCGGCACGCTGGCCTTCGGGCTGGCCGCGGGGGGTGCGGCCGACCGGCAGGCGCTGGACGAGGCGGCGGCGCTGCTGGCCATCCCCCCGGACACCGCCGCGCTCGAGATGGCCGGAACCGGGGGCAGCTTCACCGCCACCCAGCCGCTGCGCTTCGCGCTGACCGGTGCGCCGATGCGGGCCAGCCGGGACAGCACGCCGCAGGCGTGGAGCGCCAGCCACAGGCTGGAACCCGGACAGGTGCTGCGGATCGGCCCGGCGCTGGCGGGCGTCTACGGCTATCTCACCCTTGCCGGCGGGATCGCGACGCCGGCCCTGCATGGCAGCCGGTCGGTCCTGCCCGCCGCCGGCCTCGGCCGCGCGCTGGCGGCGGGCGATGTGATCCCCCTTGGCCCCGACCGGGGCGGGCCGGTCGGCCGCATCCTCGATCCCGCGGACCGCTTCGCCGGCGGCTGGGTGCGGGTCATCCCCGGGCCGCAAACCGGGCTGTTCGACGCCGCCACCCGCGCTCGCTTCGCCGCAACCGGCTTCACCCGCGACCCCCGCGGCAACCGGCAGGGGGTGCGTCTGGCCCATGAGGGCGCCCCCTTCGCGGCCCGCGGCCAACTTGCGCTGCTGTCCGAGCCGATCGTGCCCGGCGACATCCAGATGACCGGCGACGGCGCGCCCTTCGTCCTCGGCCCCGACTGCCAGACCATCGGCGGCTATCCGCGGATCGGCACCGTGGTCCCCGACGACCTGGCGATCGTGCTGCAGGCCCCGCCCGGCGCCGCCCTGCGCTTCGGCTTCGTCGACCGGGCCACGGCGCTGGCCGACCACCGGGCCCAGGCGGCCGCGGCGGCCGGGCTGGCCGGCCGCACCCGGTCGCTGGTCCGCGATCCGGCCGAGATCGCCGACCTGCTGAGCCACCAGCTGATCGGCGGCGTCACCACCGGGGATGACGAAACCGATGACAACGGCCCCGATTAGGCGCATCACGGGACTCCTACACGACTCCTACAAGATTCCGACACGCATCCGACGGACCCTGCCATGACCCACCGCGTCGATCTGAACGCCGACATGGGTGAAAGCTTCGGCCCCTGGCAGATGGGCGCCGATGCAGAGCTTCTGGGTCTGGTCACCTCGGCCAGCGTCGCCTGCGGCTTCCATGCCGGCGATCCGGACGTGATGGCCCGCACCATGGCGCTGGCGGTCGACCGGGGCGTGGCGATCGGCGCCCATCCGGGCTTCGCCGACGTGGTCGGCTTCGGCCGCCGCCGCATCGAGATGCCGCTGGAAAGCCTGAAGAACAGCGTCCGCTACCAGGTCGCCGCGGCGGCAGGGATGGCCCGCGCGGCGGGCGGGCGGCTGGCCCATGTGAAGCTGCACGGCGCGCTCTCGAACATGGCCGCCGAGGACGAGGTGATGGCCCGCGCCGCCTTCGCGGCCGCGCTCGACATCGACCCGGATCTGACCGTCTTCGTGCTGGCCGCCACCCCGATGGAAGCCGCCGCGATGGACCTCAAATGCGCCTATGCCAACGAGATTTTCGCCGACCGCGCCTATAACCCCGATGCGACGCTGGTCGACCGGCGGCTGCCCGGGGCGCTGATCCACGACCCCGAGACCGCGGCCTGGCGCATGGTCGACATGGTGGTCGCGGGCGGCATCCTCACCGCCACCGGCCACCGGATTCCGACCCGGATCGACACGATCTGCCTGCATGGCGACACCCCTGACGCGGTCGCGATGGCCCGTGCCGTCCGCGCCGCCCTGGGCGAGGCCGCGGTCCGCATCGCCGCCCCCGGCACCCACTGACCCATCCGCCCCTTGCACCCGCTGTCCGGCCGCGCCAGCCTGCCCCCGGCACCGGGCACAGGAGACGGACATGCTCAGACGGCAACTCGGCCAGGCGGGGCCGACGGTCTCGGCCATCGGCATCGGCGCCATGTCGTTCTCGAACTTCTACGGCCCCTGCTCGGAAACCGAAGCCCATGCCCTGCTCGACGCGGCGCGGGACCTGGGCATCGACCACCTGGACACGGCGAACATCTACGGGATGGGCCTGTCCGAGACGATCATCGGCCGCTATCTGGCCCGGCGCGGGCCGGCGGCGCGGGGGCATTTCCGCATCGCCACCAAGGCCGGCATCCGCCACGACCCCGAAACCGGCGAACGCGGCATCGACAACAGCCGCGCCCATCTGGAGGCCGAACTGGACGCCAGCCTCGCCCGGCTGGGCGTGGACAGGGTGGACCTGTTCTATGTCCACCGGCGCGACACCCGCCACGACATCGAGGCGGTGACCGAAAGCCTTGCCGGGTTCCAGCGGGCCGGCAAGATCGGCGCCTTCGGCTTTTCCGAGATCGCGCCGACCTCGCTGCGCCGGGCCGCCATGGTGCATCCGGTGGCGGCGGTGCAGTCGGAATATTCGCTGGCGACCCGGGCCCCGGACCTGGGTCTGGTGCAGGCCTGCGCAGAACTCGGCACCGCGCTGGTGGCTTTCTCGCCGGTCGGTCGGGGCCTGCTGACTGACCGGGGGCCCGAGCCCCCGGCCCTGACCGCGAGCCCGTTCTTCCGCGACAATCCCCGCTTCCAGCCCGAAACCCTGGCCCTGAACCGGGCGGCGACCGACCCCTTCCGCCGGCTGGCGGCCGAGGCCGGGTTGCCCGCCGCGGCGCTGGCGATCGGCTGGCTGCTGTCCCGGGGCGCGGGCGTGATCCCAATCCCCGGCACCCGCTCCCCGGCGCATCTGGCCGAACTGGCGCGGGGCGCCGAAGCGCCCCTGGCCCCGGACCTGATCGCCGCGATCGAGACCGCCCTGCCGGTCGGCTGGGCCCATGGCGACCGCTATTCGGTCCCGCAATGGATCGGGCCCGAGCGCTTCTGCTGAAGCCCCCGGACCCCGCCCAGCTCAGCTCAGGCTGGCCAGCAGCGCCAGCGACGGCTCGCCGGTGACCGGCAGGCCGTTGGCCTGCTGATAGGCCGCGATCGCCTTCAGGGTCGCCGGCCCCACCACGCCATCGGCCCCGTTGGTGTCATAGCCGGCCGCGGTCAGCCGCTTCTGCATCTCGCGCCGGTCCTGGATCGTCATGCCGTACTTGTCGGGCGGGAAGGTGCCGCGGATCGGCGGGCCGCCTTCCAGCCGGTCGGACAGGTGGCCGATCCCCAGCGCATAGTTCTCGGCGTTGTTGTAGCGCAATATCACGTTGAAATTGTTGAAGATCATGAAGGCCGGGCCGGAGGCGCCGGCGGGCAGCAGGATCGAGGCGGTGCCGTAATCCGGCACCACGTTGCCGTTCATGTCCCTGACCCCCTGCGCCGCCCAGGCCGAGGGGCTCTTGCCCTTGCCGCGGCCGGCCTGCGCGGTGTTGAAGCCCGCCGGCAGCTTGACCTCCAGCCCCCAGGGCTGACCGTACTTCCAGCCGGCGCGCTTGAGATAGGCCGCGGTAGAGGCCAGCGCGTCGGTCGGGTCGTCCGACCAGATGTCGCGCCGGCCGTCGCCGTTGAAATCGACCGCATAGGCCAGGTACGAGGTCGGGATGAACTGGGTGTGGCCCATCGCCCCGGCCCAGCTGCCGGTCATGCCGTCGACCGAGACATCGCCGTTCTGCAGGATCTTCAGCGCCGCAACCAGCTGCTGCTCGAAGAAGTCCCCGCGCCGGCCCTCATAGCCCAGCGTGGCCAGCGCGCCCACCACCGGCGCATCGCCCCGGCGGGTGCCATAGAAGCTTTCCATGCCCCAGACCGCCGCCACGGTCTCCTTCTCGACGCCATAGCGCGCCTCGATCTGGTCCAGCGTGTTGCCATAGCGGGCCAGATCCTGGCGCCCCAGCGACACCCGTTCCTCCGAGGCGGCGATCGCCAGATAATCCTCGGTGGTGCGGGTGAATTCGGTCTGGTTGCGGTCCTTCTCGATCACCGCCGGGATGAAGCCGGTTTCGCGGAAGGCGGCGTCGAAGGTCGCGGGCGACACGCCCTGCGCCAGCGCGCGGCTGCGGAACCCCGCCAGCCAGGCGTCGAAGCCTGCGTCCGGTACCACCAGCCAGACCGTCTTGGTGGTCTGCTTCGGCGCGCTCGCCCCGCCGGCACAGGACGCCAGCGCGGTCATGGCGAGAAGCCCGAGGGCGCCCCGTCTGGTCATTGTCATCGTCCGATCCCCTGCTCGTGTCGGCCTCGTGGCGCGCGGTTTGCCCGCGTGTCCAGTTTGCGCGACCTGCGCCGGAAAGGGAATCCCCTGCCCGTCAGGCCATCGCCATCAGGGCATAGCATACCTGCGCGGCGGCGAAATCCGAGACTGCGCTGCCCGGCGCCGGGGCCAGTTCCACCACGTCGCAGCCGATCATGCGCCTTCCCTTCAAGGCGTGCTCGACCAGGTGGATCGCCTGCCAGAAGCCCAGCCCCCCCGGCACCGGCGTGCCGGTCGCCGGCAGGAAGGATGGATCCAGCCCGTCGACATCGAAGCTGACATAGACGTGCTCGGGAAAATCCGCCGGCAGGTCGACGGCGTGCAGGTTGGCGCTGACCAGATCCTCGGCATCGCGGAAGAAGACGCCAAGCGCGCGGCGCCGCTCGGCCTCTTCCGCACACAGGGCGCGGACGCCGAACTGGGCCAGCGGGATGCCCTCTTCCTCGGCCAGCAATTGCATCACCGAGGCATGGGAATGCCGCTCGCCGTGATAGGCGCGGCGCAGGTCGGCATGGGCATCGATCTGCACGATGCCGATGCGCCGGTCGTTCAGGGCGCGGGCCACGCCGGTCACGGCGCCATAGCTCAGGCTGTGCTCGCCGCCGATCACCACCGGGATCCGGCCGGCGACCGTCGCCGCCTCGGTCCTTGCGGCGATCCGCGCCATCACGGCCGGCAAGGGGCCGGTGCAGTCCACGGCCTCCTCGGTGACGATCCCCGCCGCGCAGGGCTCGCCGCCGCGCCACAGCCGTTCCAGCTGGGTGCTGGCGTCCAGCAGCGCGGCCGGTCCGGACGCGGTGCCCGCGCCATAGGACACGGTGCGTTCCAGCGGCACCGGGATGACCCGGAACCGCGCCTTCAGCGGATCCAGCTCGGCCGCGGTCAGTTCACCGTCAAGAAACGGGGTCAGGGTCACGTTCGGTCCTTCCATCGGCCTCAGCCCAGCCGCGAGGCGAAGTCCTCGTAGCCGAACCGGCGCACCACCTCCAGCGCGTCGCTGCGCGAATCCCAGACCGCCAGCGCCGGCAGCGGCACGCCGTTGAAGGTGTTGGTCTTCACCACCGAGTAATGCGCCTGGTCGAGGAAGGCGAAGCGGTCGCCGATCTGCCAGGGCACCGCCGGGCGGAAGCTGCCGATGAAGTCGCCGGCCAGGCAGGACGGCCCGCCGACGCGCACCGCGACGCCTTCGCCCTCGGGAAGTTCTCCCAGCAGATCCGGGCGGTACGGGGCTTCGTTCACGTCCGGCATGTGGCAGGTCGCGGAAATGTCCGAGATCGCCAGCGGCACGCCGTTCTGGAACAGGTCCAGCACCTCGCCCACCAGGATCGCGGAGTGCAGCACCACCGCCTCGCCCGGCTCCAGATAGACCTCGACGCCGTGGCGGGCGCGGATCTCGCGGATCAGCCGCACCAGCCCCGCGCGGTCGTAGTCGGGCATGGTGATGTGATGCCCGCCGCCCAGGTTCATCCAGCGCATGCCGTCGAGCCAGGGTCCGATCTTCGGTCCCACCACCTCCCAGGTGCGCGCCAGCGGCTCGAACCCCTGCTCGCAGAGCGTGTGCATGTGCAGGCCGTCAAGGCCCTCCAGGTCGGCGGGCGTGATCTGCGACACCGGCGTGCCCAGCCGCGAACAGGGGCCGGCGGGGTCGTATTTCGGGTTCCAGCCCTCGGAATGCTCGGGGTTGATCCTGAGGCCGATCTCGGCCGTCGAACCGGCGGCGCGGGCGGCCTCGACGATCGGGCGGAAGCGGGCGTGCTGGCTCGGCGAGTTGAAGATCACGTGGTCCGAGATCTTCAGGACCTCGCGCAGTTCGTCCGCCTTGAAGCCGGCGTTGAAGGTGGCGACATGGCCGCCGAAGCGCTCGCGCCCCAGCCGCGCCTCGTGGATGCCCGAAGCGGCGGTGCCCGACAGGTGGCGCATGATCACCGGGGCCAGTGCCGGCATGGCGAAGGCCTTCAGGGCGAGGAAGATCTTCGCCCCCGACTCGGCCGCGACCTCGGCGAGGATCCGGCAGTTGCGCTCGATCTGCGCGGCATCGACCACGAAGCAGGGCGACGGCACCCGGGTCAGGTCGAGCCGCGCGAAGCGGTTCGCGCTGTCGGCCGCGATGTCGATGGCCGCGCCGTCCGCGGAAAGCTCGATGGTCCTGTTCATGTCCTGTCCTCGTCTCGGGCGGCGGAGCGGGCCGAAGGCGCGCGACCGGCCGGCGCGGGTTCGATGCCCGCACCGGCCGGGTTGTGGTCGGGGCTCAGAACTGCGCCGGGCCGGTCAGCTCGTGCAGTTCCCAGGGCAGGCCCTGGGTCATCAGCATGTCCATGTAGGCATCGGGGTCGAGCTGTTCCATGTTCCACACGCCCGGCTCGCGCCAGATGCCCTTCAGCACCATCGCCGCGCCGATCATCGCCGGCACCCCTGTGGTATAGGCCACCGCCTGGCTGCCGACCTCGGCGTAGCATTCCTCGTGGTCGCAGATATTGTAGAGGTAGAAGGTCTTCTCGCCCGACCCGTCCTTGGTCGGACCGGTGGCGATGTCGCCGATGCAGGTCTTGCCCTTGGTCAGCGCGCCCAGATCGCCCGGGTTCGGCAGCACCGCCTTCAGGAACTGCAGCGGGACGATCTCCTTGCCCTCGTAGACCACCGGCTCGATCGCGGTCATGCCGACATTCTGCAGCACGGTGACATGGTTGATGTAGGCGTCGCCGAAGGTCATCCAGAAGCGCGCGCGCTCGATCTCGGGGAAATGGGTCGCGAGGCTTTCCAGTTCCTCGTGATACATCAGGTACATGTTCTTCTCGCCCACGCCAGGGAAGTCGAAGCGCACCTTGGTGGTCATCGCCGGGCTTTCCACCCAGTCGCCGGCTTCCCAGTGCCGCGCCGGCGCGGTCACTTCCCGGATGTTGATCTCGGGATTGAAGTTGGTGGCGAAGGGCAGGCCGTTGTCGCCGCCGTTGCAGTCGAGGATGTCGAGCTGCCGGATCCCGGCCAGCTTGTGCTTCTTCAGCCAGGTTGCATAGACCGAGGTCACGCCGGGATCGAAGCCCGAGCCGAGGATCGCGGTCAGCCCGGCGTCCCGGAACCTGTCCTGATAGGCCCACTGGTGGGAATACTCGAACTTCGCCTCCTCGGGCGGCTCGTAGTTGGCGGTGTCGAGGTAATGCACCCCGGCCTCGAGGCAGGCATCCATCAGCGCCAGATCCTGATAGGGCAGCGCGAGGTTGACCAGCAGCTCGCAGCCGGTCTCGCGGATCAGCGCCGCCGTCGCCGCCACGTCCATGGCGTCGATCTGCGCCGTGCGGATGGTGACGCCGGTGCGCGCCTTCACGCTCTCGGCGATCGCATCGCATTTCGACTTGGTGCGGCTGGCCAGCGTGACATCGGTGAAGATGTCCGGGTTCATCGCCATCTTGTGGACCGCGACCGAGGCCACCCCGCCCGCGCCGATCACCAGAACCTTGCCCATGAAGCCCTCTCGTCCTTCTCGTTCGGTTGCGCCGTCCCTGGCCGGTCTTCCGGCGGGACTCAATCGTCCTGATGGGTTGCGGCACCGGACGGCCGAAGGGCCGGCCGGTGCCACCGGATCACTCGAAGTAGGTATAGCCCGCCAGACTGTCCTTGTAGGCGCCGATCAGCACCCGGCGTTCGTCGGGGCTGACGCTGCCCTGGGCCACTGCCTGGTCGACCCGGCGGCGGAAGGCGGCAAGGATGTCCTGCGGGTCGTATTCCACATAGGACAGCACCTCGGAGATCCGGTCGCCCTCGACCTCGTGCTCGACCCAGAAGCCGCCCTGCCCGTCCAGCACGATGGTGACCACATTGGCATCGCCAAAGAGGTTGTGCAGGTCGCCCAGCGTCTCCTGATAGGCGCCGACGAAGAACACGCCGATATAGTAGTCCTCGTCATCCCTCAGGTCGTGCACGGGCAGCGAATCGTGCAGCCCGTCGGCCAGCACGAAGCGGTCGATCTTGCCGTCGCTGTCGCAGGTGATGTCGTTCAGCACCGCGCGCCGCGTCGGCGCCTCGTTCAGCCGCTGCAGCGGCACGATCGGGTGGATCTGGTCGATCGCCCAGACGTCGGGCAGCGACTGGAACAGCGAGAAGTTGCCGTGGTAATGGTCCACATAGACTTCCAGCTTGTCGTGCAGTTCGCCCGGGCCGTGGCTCTCGCGGTCTATCGCCGCAATGCGCGAGACGGTGTAGAGGAAGGCCCGTTCCGCCCGCGCCATCTGCCGGAGGCCAAGCTGGCCGCGCCGGAACAGTGCCCGCATCTCGTCACGGTAGAAGGTGGCGTCGTTATAGCATTCCTGCAGCCGCTTCGGCTCCAGATACCCTTCCACCGCCAGCAGGTAGCTCAGGTAGTGGTGGTCGCTGTCCTCGGCCGCAGGCTTGTCGACCACATCGTAATAGGTGGCGTCGAGGATGTCGAAGATCAGGATCGACGACAGCGCGGTCACGAAGCGACCGCTTTCGGTGACGATCGCCGGATGCGGCAGGCCCGCCTCGTCCATGGCATAGGCCACGGTCTCGACGATGGCGAAGCAGTATTCCTCGACCGTGTAGTTGACCGAGTTCTCGGTCGACCGCTTCTCGCCGGTATAGTCGATGCCAAGCCCGCCGCCCATGTCCAGATAGGTCAGCGGCACGCCCATGCGGCAGAGCTCGACGAAGAAGCGGCAGGCCTCGGTCACGGTGCGGCGCACGTCGATGACGTTCGGCACCTGGCTGCCCAGGTGGTTGTGCTGCAGCACGAGACAGTCGAGGAAGCCGGTCTCGGCCATCCGGTCGATCAGCTGGACCACCTCGAAGGTGCCGAGCCCGAAGGTCGAGCGGTCGCCGGACGAGGCCTCCCACTTGCCCGAGATGGTGTTGGTCAGTTTGACCCGCACGCCGAGCAGCGGCTTCACCCCCAGCTCTTCGGAAACGGCGCGGACGATCTCGAATTCCTTCAGGCTTTCCAGGACGATGACCGTCTTGAACCCGATCTTGCGGCTGAGGATCGCGATCCGGATGAACTCGTCGTCCTTGATGCCGTTGCAGACCACCAGCGCATCCCGCGCCAGCGGCTGGGCCAGGGCGATGATCAGTTCGGGCTTGCTGCCCGCTTCCAGCCCGAAGCTGTATTGCTGGCCGACCTCGGCGATGCGGCCGACCACCTCGGACTGCTGGTTGACCTTGATCGGGAACACCCCCCGATACTCGCCGCGATAATTGGCCGTCTCCATCGTCTCGGCGAAGGCCTCGCACAGCCGGCGCACGCCATAGTCCAGATAGGACTGGACGCGCAACTGGATCGGCGTGCGGATGCCGCGTTCGCGCAGGTCGCGGACGATCATCGGCAGCGCCACCGCGGGCCGGTCTGGCGTCAGCGGGTCCAGCAGGCCCACATCCCCGTTGGCCATGACCTCAAGCAGGCCATGACCCCAGGCATCGATACCGTAAATCGTGTCACCCATGCCCGAACTCCGGTCCCTGTCTCTCCCCCGCGAGGGGATTCGCCGGGGCCGTCTTTGACGCTCAACCGCCCGACATGCAACCGGCAAGGCTATGGCCCGGTTCCGCCCCGCGCGTTGCAACCTGCGCCGCTGCCGCGCAGGTTGCAGACCCCTGCCGGACCCGGACCGTTGCGCCGCCACCCTGCTGTCCGTTTGTGTCAAACGCGTGACGCGCCGGCGGAGCGAACATGGCGGCCGCGATCACCCCCGGCCGGTCGGCGCGGTGGCGGCCAGGACCACGGTGCGCGGACCGGGCCGCGCTGCCGGCGGCGATAGGCGCGGCCGGCCGCCGGCCGGGCCATGACAGGCGGCGGCCACCACGTCACCGGCCGGGGTTGGAAGCGGCGGGGGCCGGTGATAGGCTCCCGCCCGAGCAGAAATCCGCAGAACCACATCGGAGAGCCCATGAAGCGACTCCTCGCCCTCCTTCTGGTGATCGCCGGCGCGCTTCCCGCTTCGGCCCAGGCTGTCTACGAGACCCAGGCCACCGCGGCCTATGTGGTCGACCTCGGCACCCACACGGTGCTTCTTGAAAAGAACCCCGACCAGGCCTTGCCGCCAGCGTCGATGTCGAAGCTGATGACGGTCTACATGCTGTTCGAAGCGTTGCGCGACAACCCGAACGTCAAGATGGACACGCGCTTCGGCGTTTCGACCCGGGCCCGGCAGATGGGCGGGTCGACCATGTTCCTCAACGAACGCGACCGGCCCACGGTCGAGGAACTGATCCAGGGCATCATCGTGCAGTCGGGCAATGACGCGACCGTCGTGGTGGCCGAGGGCCTTGCCGGGACCGAGGATCATTTCGCCCAGCTGATGACGGAACGGGCGCAGACCCTCGGGATGACGGATTCCCACTTCACCAATGCCTCGGGCTGGCCCGACCCGAACCATGTGATGAGCGTGCGCGACCTGGCGATCCTGGCCACGCGCCTGATCGAGGACTTCCCGCAGCATTACCACTACTTCGGGCAGGAGGAGTACGAGTTCGACGGCCGTGCGCCGAAGAACAGCTCGAACCGCAACCCGCTGCTGGGACTGGGCATCGGCGCCGACGGGCTGAAGACCGGTCACACCGCCGAAGCCGGCTATGGCCTCGTGGGATCAGCCAAGCAGGGCGACCGGCGCATCGTCTTCGTCATCACCGGCCTGCCGTCGATGGCGGCGCGGGCGACCGAATCGGAACAGATCGTGTCCTGGGCCTTCCGGCAGTTCATCCAGACCACCGTGGTCAGGCAAGGCCAGAAGGTCGCCGATGCGCCGGTCTGGATGGGCGATGCGCAGTCCATCGGGCTGGTGGCGCCCCAGGATCTGAACGTGCTGACCCAGGCCAGCGCCCCCAAGGCGCTCACCGCCGAAGTGGTCTACAACAGCCCGATCCAGGCCCCGGTGAATGCCGGCGACCCGGTGGGCGAGCTGGTGGTCACCCGGGACGGCATGCCCGACGCCCGCCTGCCGCTGGTGGCGGACCAGAGCGTGGCCTATGGCGGCTTCGTGCCGCGGGTGCGCAGCGCCGCGCTGACACTGGTGGACCGGGTCATCGGCGAAGCGGAAAAGCTGTTTTGATCCGGCCCCGGGTCGACGGAGGCCGGTTCATCAGCTTCGAAGGCATCGACGGCTGCGGCAAGTCCACCCAGGCTCGGCGTCTGGCCGGGACGCTCCGCGCCGAAGGCGTCGAGGTGGTGCTGACCCGCGAACCCGGCGGCTCGCCCGGCGCCGAGCAGATCCGGCGCCTGCTGGTCGAGGGCGACCCCGACCGCTGGTCTGCCGAGACCGAGTGCCTGCTGTTCGTCGCGGCCCGGCGCGACCACTGGGAACGCACCATCGCGCCGGCGCTGGCGGCAGGGGCGACGGTCATCACCGATCGCTTCACCGATTCGACCCGGGTCTATCAGGGCACCACCCGGGGCGACCTGACTGCGCTGGTGGACCGCCTGCACGCGCTGATGATCCCGCGCCAGCCCGACCTGACGCTGGTGATCGACGTCGACCCCGCCGCCGCGCTGGCGCGCGCCGATGCGCGCGCCGGGGCCGAGACCCGCTTCGAACGCTTCGGCGCCGGGTTCCAGACCCGGCTCCGCGCCGGGTTCGCGGCCCTGGCTGCGGCGGAACCGGGACGGGTGCAGTTGGTGGACGGATCGGGCGGCGAGGCCGAGGTGGCCGAACGGGTCCGCGCCGCCGTGGCGTCGCGCACCGGGCAGCGCGCGGCGGCGCCATGACCGACGGGGCCCCGCCCGAATCCGACCGGGCCGGCGATGCGCCGCATCCCCGCGACGCCGGCCGGGTCTGGGGCCACGACGCGGCCGAGGCCGAGATTCTGGGCGCGGCCACGGCCGGCAGGCTGCACCATGCCTGGCTGATCACCGGGCCGGCAGGGATCGGCAAGGCCACCCTGGCCTGGCGGATCGCCCGCTTCCTGCTGGACCTCCCGGTGCCGGGCGGGGGCGGGTTGTTCGGCGACGCGCCGGTGCCCCCCGCCACCCTGGACTCCGACCCCGCGAGCCCGCGCAACCGCCGCATCACCGCGCTGAGCGACCCCGGCCTGTTCCTGTTGCGGCGCGGCTGGGACGACAAGGCGCGAAAGTTCCGACAGGTCATCACCGTGGACGAGGTGCGCGCGCTCCGCGGCTTCTTCGCCCTGTCCCTGCCCGACGGCGGGCGCCGGGTGGTGATCGTGGACTGTGCCGACGACCTGAACCCCAATGCCGCCAACGCGCTGCTGAAACTGCTTGAGGAACCGCCCGCCGGGGCGGTGTTCCTGCTGGTCAGCCACCTGCCCTCGCGGCTGTTGCCGACGATCCGGTCGCGCTGCCGGCGGCTGACCTGCGCGCCGCTGGCCGCGCCCGAGATGACGGCGGCGCTGGCCGCCCTGCTGCCCGACCTGGACCCGTCCGACCGCGACGCGCTGGCCGGGCTGGCGGGGGGCAGCCTGGGCGCCGCCCTGCGCATCCACGCGCTGGACGGGCTGGCGCTGCGCCGGGCGGTGGACCGGCTGATCGGCGCGATGCCCGGGGTCGACCGGATGCAGGCGATCGGGCTGGCGCAGCTGCTGGCCCAGCCCGGCGCCGAGGATCGCCGCGCCCTGTTCCTGTCCTTCATCGATGCGGCCCTGGCCGACAGGGCCCGGGCCGGGGTCGCCGTCCCTGCGGGCGGCGCCGCCCTGCCCGCCCGGGCGGCGGCGCTGCGATGGGCCGAGGCACAGCAGACCGAAACCGAACGGGTCCGCCGCGGGCTGGCGGTGAACCTTGACGCTCAGGCCCTTCTCCTCGATATGGTCCTGAGAATCGACAGGCTGGCCGCCCTTACCGCCGCCGACAGGTAGTTTCATGCGTGACCCCTCCTTGCCCGAACTGGTCGACAGCCACTGTCACCTGGATTTCCCGGATTTCGCCGGCGAGTTGCCGCAGATCATCGCCCGGGCCGAAGCCGCCGGAGTGACCCGGATGGTCACGATCTGCACTAGGCTGCGGTCCGAACCCGCGGTCCGCGCCATCGCCGAGGCCCATGCCCCGGTGTTCTACGCCGCCGGCACCCATCCGATGAGCGCGGTCGAGGAACCGCTGGCGACGGTCGAAGCGCTGGTCGCGCTGTCAGCGCACCCGAAGTTCGTCGGCATCGGCGAGACCGGGCTGGATTACTTCTACACCGCCGAAAGCGCCGCCCGGCAGCAGGAAAGCCTGCGCCTCCATATCGAGGCCGCCCGCCGGACCGGCCTGCCGCTGATCATCCATGCCCGCAGCGCCGATGACGACATGGCCCGGATCCTGTCCGAGGAACACGCCGCCGGCGCCTTCGGCTGCGTGATGCACTGCTTTTCAAGCTCGGCGGAACTGGCGCAGACGGCGTTGTCGCTGGGCTTCTACCTGTCGATGTCCGGTATCGCCGCCTTCCCGAAAAGCGGTGCGCTGCGCGAGATCTTCGCCGCCGCCCCGGTCGAGCGCATCCTGGTGGAAACTGACGCGCCCTATCTGGCACCGCCGCCCCATCGCGGCCGGCGCAACGAACCGGCCCACGTGGCGCTGACCGCGGCGATCGGTGCCGGGCTCTGGGATCTGACCCCGGCGGAATTCGCCCGCCAGACCAGCGCGAACTTCGACCGGCTGTTCGCCAAGGCCGCCGTCTGGCCGGCCCGGCACGCCGCCTGATGGCCGAGTTGCGCTTCACCATCCTCGGCTGCGGCTCGTCCGGGGGCGTGCCACGGCTGGGCGGACACTGGGGCGAATGCGACCCCGGCAACCCGCTGAACCGGCGCCGGCGCTGTTCGCTGCTCGTCGAGCGCGTGTCGGCAGGCGCCGTCACCCGGGTTCTGGTCGACACCTCGCCCGACCTGCGCGCCCAGTTGCTGGATGCCGGCGTCGGCGTGCTGGACGGGGTGATCTACACCCATGCCCATGCCGATCATGTCCACGGCATCGACGACCTGCGGATGATCGTGTTCAACACCCATCGGCGGCTTGACATCTGGGCCGACCGGCCCACCGCCGACAGCCTGGTCACCCGGTTCGGCTATGCCTTCGAGACCCCGGAAGGCTCGGATTACCCGGCGATCCTGAACCTGAACCTGATCGAGGGGCCGGTCGCCGTCGACGGGCCCGGCGGCACGATCACCTTCCAGCCGTTCCGGGTCGCCCATGGACGCAATCTGGACGTGCTCGGCTTCCGCATCGGCGACGTGGCCTACCTGCCTGACGTCTCGGACATCTACGAGGAAAGCTGGCCCCTGCTGGCCGGGCTGGAGATCTGGATCCTCGACGCACTGCGCCGCACGCCGCACCCGACCCATGCCCATCTGGCGCAGTCGCTGGACTGGATCGCCCGCGCCACGCCGCGCCGGGCGGTGCTGACCAACATGCATCTCGACCTCGACCACGACGCGGTCGACGCCGAGACCCCGGAGCATGTGATCCCGGCCCATGACGGTCTTGTCCTGACCGTGCCGGACTGAATTGTGGGCGCGCTGATCCAGGTCGTCCTGCCGGTCTTCCTCGTGATCGTCTTCGGCTATCTCGCGGTGCGGCGCGGGCTGTTCAGCGAGTCGGGCGTCGACGGGCTGATGCGCTTCACCCAGAAGTTCGCCATCCCCTGCCTGCTGTTCACGGCGATCTCGAAGCTCGACCTCGGCGCCAGCTTCGACCTGAAGCTGCTGGCGAGCTTCTATGCAGGTGCCTTTTCGGGCTTCGCCGCGGGCCTTCTGGGGGCGCGCTTCCTGTTCGGCCGGTCCTGGGAGGATGCGGCGGCGATCGGCTTCTGCTGCCTGTTCTCGAACTCGCTGCTGCTCGGCGTGCCGATCTCGGAACGCGCCTATGGCCCCGGGTCGCTGGCGGCGAACTTCGCCATCATCTCGGTGCACTCGCCGATCTGCTACATGATCGGCATCACCGCGATGGAGATCGCGCGGGGCGGCGGCGGCGGCTGGCTGGCGACGGTCCGGTCGATCCTGACCGCGATGTTCTCGAACGCCATGGTGATCGGGATCGCGCTGGGACTTCTGGTGAACCTGACCGGCCTGCCGGTGCCCGCGGCGATCCGCGACTCGGCCGACCTGATGTCGAAGGCGGCGCTGCCGGCGGCGCTGTTCGGGCTGGGCGGCATCCTCGTGCGCTATCGCCCCGACGGCGACTTCCGCGCCATCGCGTATGTGACCGGCGTGTCGCTGGTCCTGCACCCGGCGATCACGTTCGGGCTCGGGTCGTGGCTGGAGCTGCCGCACGGCAACCTGCAGGCAGCGGTGATCACCGCCGCAATGCCGCCCGGCGTGAACGCCTATGTCTTCGCCGACATGTATGGCCGCGCCCGCCGGGTGGTGGCCTCGTCGGTGCTGGTCGCCACTGCGGCGACGGTGCTGACGGCCTGGGTCTGGCTGCAGATCCTGGGCTGAGGCTTCCGCCTCCAAGGTGCTGAAGGCGGATGACCGGGGAAACCGCGTCCCCGGCACCGGCCATGCTACGCCCCCTCGGGCGACCGTTTGCGGAGGCCGCGGCGCGGGTTCCGTGACCCGGCATGGGTCAGTGCGGTCAGGTTGAGGTGCCGGGCATGGCCGTGGGTCGCGCCGGGTCCGGGGAACTTCGTCCGGTCCCCGCCCGGCCGGCGCTTCAATCGCCGGGTCCCGTCGGGGCGAACCCGATGCACCCCGAGGTGGGGCAGTCTGCGCCTGCCTCCGACCCGGCCCGCGCGGAGGTGCTTCGGCTTCGGCGCGGGGCGCGGTCGGGCCCGCCGGGTCATCAGTCCGATCCGGTCCGCTGCCGGAGCGGAGCCGCCGCGTCGCTGATGCCGCTGCCTGCCGGGTCCGCCGGAGGGTCGACGGCGGGATGCGCCGCGCCAAGGCCGGCGCGCGACCCCTGGGCGGGGGTGACCAGCGGCCCCAGCGTGTGCAGATATCCGTCGGCCCCGCCGGACCGGTCATAGACCGGGAAGGCCGCCTCGCGGTCGCGGAAGCTTTTCAGTACCTGCCCCAGCCCCTTCAGGCCGGTCTCGCGCTGGCGCCGCACCTGGTCTAGGTCGATCTCGATCGGAAACAGATCCTCCTGCCCGGCGGACTGGTGCAGCACCGTCGCGGCCGGGTCGACCACCAGCGACTGGCCGACGCCGCCGGCGCCCAGACCGTTCACGTCGAACACGAAGCACTGGAACTGCGCCGCGGTGGCCCGTGCGATGGCGATCTCGGCGTCGCGGTCGGTGGTGCCGGTCATCACCGGGTGCAACAGGACCTCGACCCCCTGGCTGGTCAGGTGCCTTGTGGTCTCGGGAAACCAGATGTCATAGCAGATCGACAGGCCGAACCGGCCCACCCGCGGCACGTCGAAGACGCAGAACTCGGTCCCTGCGGCGATACCGGTCTCGTAGGGCCGGAACGGGAACATCTTGGAATAGCGTGCCACTATGGCCCCATCAGGGGCGATCACCACGGCGGTGTTGCGGATCAGCCCGTCGGGCGCGGTCTCGTACATCGACCCCGGGATCAGCCAGAGTCCGTGTTCCCGCGCCTTGGCCTGGAACCGGGCAACGGCGTGGTTCGGGATCGGCTGGGCAAAACGCTCCAGGGGCCCATAGGGGGCGAGCTCGCTGAACAGCACCATCTGGGTCCAGGGGAACCGCGCCATCAGGATGTCGACCCGGTTGCACATCGCCTCGACATTCGAATGCAGCGCATCCACCTGCATCTGGATGCCGGCAATCGCGAAGGGAGTCATGGTCCGTCTCTCCTCGGGGCACGAAGCCCGGTGCGCGCAGGATAGCCGAGCGGGGCCCTGCCGTCACCCGCCGTCGCCGCCTCCGCGGCCCGGTGCCGCCGTTCCGGACCCGTTTGCGCCAACGCCGTTCCGACGGTAGGGTCCGCGGCAAGGCCGCCGCCCGCCGGGCCGCGGCAGGACACCGAAGGCAGAGCCATGCAGGACACGACGACCCTGAACCGGATCACGCTTGAAGACCGCCGCGCCGCAATCCGTGCCCGACAGGGCGCCGACGAGGCCGAGGTGCTGCGCGACCTCGCCGGCCGCATCGGGCTGTCCGCCGAAGAGCGGGCGGCGATCTCGGCCACCGGCGCCGGCTTTGTCGAGCGCGTCCGGCGCGAGACCTCGCCCACGATGATGGAGGCCTTCCTGGCCGAATATGGGCTGTCGACCGCCGAGGGCGTCGGCCTGATGTGCCTGGCCGAGGCGCTGCTGAGGGTGCCGGACGCCGAGACCATCGACGACCTGATCCACGACAAGATCGACGCCTCGGACTGGGGCGCGCATCTGGGCCGGTCCTCGTCGCCCTTGGTCAATGCCTCGACCTGGGCCTTGATGCTGACCGGCAAGGTGCTGGACGATGACCCGCGCCGCCCCGCCGCGGCGATCCGGGCGCTGGTCCGCCGCGCCGGCGAGCCGGTGGTCCGCACCGCGGTCGGACAGGCGATGAAGCTGCTCGGCCGCCAGTTCGTGCTGGGCGAGACCATCGCGGCGGCGATGAAGACGGCGCGCGACCGCGAGGCCGAGGGCTATACCTATTCCTACGACATGCTGGGCGAGGCGGCCCGCACCGAAGCCGACGCGATCCGCTACACCGAGGCCTATGCCGCGGCGATCACCGCGATCGCGGCGAAGGCGAAGGGCGACGTGCGCACCAGCCCGGGCATCTCGGTCAAGCTGTCGGCGCTGCATCCGCGATATGAATACACCCACCGCGCCGCGGTGATGGCCGAACTGGTGCCGCGCGCTCTGGGGCTGGCGCGGCAGGCGGCGGCGGCCGGAATCGGCTTCAACATCGACGCCGAGGAACAGGACCGGCTCGATTTGTCGCTGGACGTGATCGCGGCGCTGATCGCCGATCCGGGCCTGAAGGGCTGGGACGGGCTCGGCATCGTGGTGCAGGCCTATGGCCGCCGGGCCGCCCCGGTGATCGAGTGGCTGCACGACCTTGCCGCGCAGCACGACCGGCGGATCATGGTCCGGCTGGTGAAGGGCGCCTACTGGGATACCGAGGTGAAGCTCTCGCAGGAACTGGGCGTGCCGGCCTTCCCGGTTTTCACCCGCAAGGTGAACACCGATGTCAGCTACATGGCCTGCGCCCGGATGCTGCTGGCTCGGCGCGACCGGATCTATCCGCAATTCGCCACCCACAACGCCCATACCGTGGCCGCGGTGCTGGCCATGGCCGGGCCCGACCGGGCCAGCTTCGAATTCCAGCGCCTGCACGGCATGGGCGAATCCCTCCACGAAATCGTGCGCAAGGTCAACGGCACCGGCTGCCGGATCTATGCGCCGGTGGGCGCGCACCGGGATCTGCTGGCCTATCTGGTGCGCCGGCTGCTGGAGAACGGGGCGAACTCGTCCTTCGTGAACCAGATCGTCGACGAGGCGATCCCCGCGGCCGAGATCTGCCGCGACCCGGTGGCGGCGATGGAGGCGCTTGGCAACGCCATCGCCAATCCGGCGATCACCCTGCCCGGCAACCTGTTCGCGCCGTCCCGACCGAATTCGCGCGGCTACCGGGTGAACGAGCCGGCCTCGGTCGAACCGCTGCTCGCCGCCCGCGCCGCCTTCGCCGAAACCACCTGGGAGGCGGCCCCGTTGCTGGCGGGCAACCCCGCGCCGCAGGGCAGCCCGCGCGAGATCCGCTCGCCCGCCGACCACGGCCGCGTGGTGGGCCGAGTCTGGGAGGCCACGCCCGCCGAGGTCACCGCTGCACTCGATGCCGCCGGCGAAGGGTTTCGCGACTGGTCTGCCCGCCCGGTGGCCGAGCGCGCCGGCGTCCTGCGCCGGGCCGCCGACCTTTACGAGGCGAACACCCCCGAACTGACCGCGCTGGCCACCCGCGAGGCCGGCAAGACCCTGCCCGACGCCATCGCCGAGGTGCGCGAGGCGGTGGACTTCCTGCGCTATTACGCGGCCGAGGCCGAGCGGCTGGAGGACGAGGATCCGGGCTGCGCCCGGGGCATCTTCGTCTGCATCAGCCCGTGGAACTTCCCGCTGGCGATCTTCACCGGGCAGGTGGCGGCGGCGCTTGCGGCGGGGAATGCCGTGCTGGCCAAGCCGGCCGAACAGACCCCGCTGATCGCCGCCCGGGCCGTGGCGCTGATGCGCGAGGCGGGGCTGCCCCCGGCGGCGCTGCAACTGCTGCCCGGCGACGGCCCGACCGTGGGCGGCCCGCTGACCGCCGACCCGCGCATCGCCGGGGTCTGCTTCACCGGTTCGACCGAGGTGGCGCAGATCATCCACCGGGCACTGGCGCGCGGGGCCGGCCCGGACGCGGTGCTGATCGCGGAAACCGGCGGGCTGAACGCGATGATCGTGGATTCGACCGCACTGCCGGAACAGGCGGTGCGCGACATCCTCGCCTCGTCCTTCCAGTCGGCCGGCCAGCGCTGTTCGGCGCTGCGGATGCTCTATGTGCAGGAGGAGGCGCGCGCGCGCATCCTCGAGATGCTCAAGGGCGCGATGGAGACCCTGAACCTGGGCGATCCCTGGATCGGCGAGACCGATGTCGGGCCGCTGATCGATGCCGAGGCGCAGGGCATCGTCACCGGCCATCTGGCCCGGGCCGAGGCCGAGGGGCGGCTGCTGAAATCCCTGCCGGTCCCGGCGGGGGGCAGCTTCGCGGCCCCGGCGATCGTCGGCGTGGGCGGCATCGGCGATCTGGAGCGCGAGATCTTCGGCCCCGTCCTGCATGTGGCCAGCTTCCGCGCCCGCGACCTGGACCGGGTGGTCGATGCGATCAACGCCCGCGGCTATGGCCTGACCTTCGGGCTGCACACCCGGATCGACGACCGGGTGCAGCAGGTGGTGGACCGGCTGCATGTGGGCAACGTCTATGTGAACCGCAACCAGATCGGCGCCATCGTCGGCAGCCAGCCCTTCGGCGGCGAGGGCCTGTCGGGGACCGGGCCCAAGGCGGGCGGGCCGCTCTACCTGACCCGGTTCCGCCAGACCGCCCCGGCCGAGGTCCATCCCGCGCCCGAGGGCCCGGCGCTGGCGGCCGCGACCCTGCAGGCGGCGCTGAACGGGCTCGACGCCCGCAACTGGGCGGCGCGGCCCGACCGGGTGGCGGTGCTGCGCAGCGCGTTGGCGGGGCGCGGCGGCGTGATCCGCAAGGCGCTGACCGAGACCGCCGCCTTCGACCAGACCGCGCAGACTTTGCCCGGGCCGACCGGCGAGAGCAACCGGCTGAGCTTCCATCCGCGCGGGCCGGTGCTGTGCCTCGGGCCCTCGGCCGAGATCGCGGTGGCCCAGGCGGTGCAGGCGCTGGGTGCCGGCTGCCCGGCCCTGATTGCGGCGCCCGGCGCCACGGCGGCCGCCGACGGGCTGCCCGAGGCCGGGGTGCCGGTGATCGACTTCGACGGCGTGGTCAGCCCCGAGACGGTCGCATCGCTGACCGGCATCGCCGCTGTGGCCGCAGCCGGCGACAGCGACTGGACCCGGGCGATCCGGCTGGCACTGGCCGGGCGCGACGGGCCGATCGTACCGCTGGAGACCCGCAGCATCGCGCCCGAACGCTATGTGGTCGAACGCCACCTCTGCATCGACACCACCGCCGCGGGGGGCAACGCCAAGCTGCTGGCGGCCTCGGCCTGAGACCGCCGCGGGCTATTCGCCGTAGGGCACCCAGATCGTCTTGATCTGGGTGGCCCGGTCCAGGAAGTCCCGCCCCTGCCCGGCCGCCCCGGCCCAGTCCCGGGCGGCGGCCTCCTCGACCCAGGTCTGTTTCAGGTTGCCGGCGCTTTCGGCCTCGACCATGGCGCAGCCCTCGGCCGCGCCGAAATACCACATCCCCGCCACCTCGTCGTGCCGAGCCAGCGTCTGCGCCAGCTCGTCCCGCACCCCGGTGACGATGTTGACCAGGCCGGCCGGCACGTCCGAGGTCTCGATCACCTGATAGAGGTCGGTCGCCGCCAGCGGGTGCGGCTGCGAGGGCACCGCGACCACCGCATTGCCCATGGCGATCGCCGGCAGCACGGTCGAGACGAAGCCCAGCAGCGGATTGGCCGCCGGACAGGCGATGCCGATCACCCCAAGCGCCTCGGGCATGGCGAGGGTGACATGGGCGGATTTCGTGGCGCGCACCGCGCCGTCGTACTTGTCGGCCTGGGCGGCATACCAGAAGCAGCGGCGGATGGCGGTTTCCACCTCGGCCCTTGCGGCGCCGGGCCGGGCGCCGAACCCGGCGAGGCGGGCCGAGAATTCCTCGGCCCGGGCTGAAAGGTTCTCGCCCAGGTATTAAACGCACGCCCGGTTGGCGCGGTAGCGCTGCTAGCCGCCCTCGGCCGCCTTCACCGCCGCCTCGACCGCGTTGCGGATGTCCTTCGGTTGCCAAGCCCGGCCAGCGCGCCGCGGCCCTTCGGCCCGGCGACCGCATAGGCATAGCCGCTGTCGGGCCGGACCTGCTTGCCGCCGATGAACAGCTTGGCGGTGCGGTCGATCGCGGCGGGCGCGGCGCCCGGTCCCGGCGCGCTGTCGAGCGCGGCAAGCGGCGGCTCGGCCTTCTTGGCGGCGGGCTTTCCGCCGGTGAGATAGGCCCGCATGCCCTCTCGCCCGCCTTCCCGGCCGAAGCCCGACTCGCGATAGCCGCCGAAACCGGCGGCGGCGTCGAAGACATTGGTGGCGTTGATCCAGACCACCCCCGCCTTCACCTGCGCCGCCACGTCGAGGGCGAGGTTCAGGTTCTCGGACCAGATCGAGGCGGCAAGGCCGTAGCGGGTGTTGTTGGCCAGCGCCACCGCCTCGTCCGGGGTGCGGAAGCTGGTCAGGGTGGCCACGGGGCCGAAAATTTCCTCGCTCGAGAGGATCGAGGCCGGTTCCACCCCCATGGCCAGCGTCGGCGGGAAGAAGCAGCCCGCGGGGGCCGCGACCTGATACAGGCTGGCGCCCTCGGCCACGCCCTGCGCCACCAGTCCCTCGATCCGGGCCAGTTGCACCGGGTGCACGATCGCGCCCACGTCGGTCGACTTGTCCAGCGGATCGCCCACCCGGAGCGTCGCCATGCGCCGGGTCAGCAGGGATTCGAAGCGCGGCGCCACCGCCTCGGCCACCAGAATCCGCGAGCCGCCGCAGCAGACCTGGCCCTGGTTGAACCAGATCGCGTCCACCACGCCTTCGACCGCGGCGTCGAGATCGGCATCGGCGAAGACCACGAAGGGCGACTTGCCGCCCAGTTCCAGCGTCAGGGCCTTGCCGCTGCCGGCGGTCTGGCGGCGGATCAGCCGGCCGACCTCGGTCGAGCCGGTGAAGGCCAACTTGTCGATGCCGGGATGCGCCACCAGCGCCGCCCCGGTCGCCCCATCGCCGGTGACGATGTTCAACACGCCCCGCGGCAGGCCGCATTCGGCGGCGATCCGGGCGAAGGCCAGCGCGGTCAGGGGCGTATACTCCGCCGGCTTCAGCACCACGGTATTGCCGGCCGCCAGCGCCGGCGCGACCTTCCAGGCCAGCATCAGCAGCGGGAAGTTCCACGGCACGATCTGTCCGGCGACGCCATGGGGTTTCAGGCCGGGAAACTCGTCCTCGACCAATTCGGCCCAGCCGGCATGGTGATAAAAATGCCGGATCGCCAGCGGCACATCGATGTCGCGGCTTTCCCGGATCGGCTTGCCGTTGTCGAGGCTTTCCAGCACCGCAAGGAAGCGGGCGTGCTGCTGCAGGTGACGGGCCAGCGCATAGAGGTGGCGCGCCCGGTCATGGCCCGACAGCCCGGCCCATTTCGGCTGGGCGGCCCGGGCCGCCTTCACGGCGCGGTCCACATCGGCCTCTGTCCCTTGCGTCACCTGGGCCAGAGCCGCGCCGGTGGCCGGGTTGGTCACCGCGAAGGTCTCGCCCGGCGGGGTGAAGGAACCGTCGATGAAATGGCCCAGGACCGGGTTGTCGGCCAGCCAGGCCGTGACGATCCCCGCATCTTCCGGCGCCGGGCCATAGTCCATGGTATCAAGGATTTCCGCGATAGTGTTCATGTGAACCCTCAGGCCATGGCATGGCGGTGCGAGGCGGCATAGCGCCCGGTGACGTGGTGTTCCAGCTGCCGGTCGATGTCCCCCAGCATCGACGAGGCGCCAAGCCGGAACAGCTCCGGCCGGAGCCAGTCGCGGCCCATCTCCTCCTTCATCAGGATCTGCCAGGCGATCGCGTCCTTGGCCGACTTCATGCCGCCCGCCGGCTTGAAGCCGATCCGGAAGCCGGTGGCGTCGCCATAGTCCCTGAGCGCGCGGACCATCACCAGCGAGACCGGCAGCGTGGCGTTCACCGCCTCCTTCCCGGTCGAGGTCTTGATGAAGTCCGCCCCCGCCTGCATCGCCACCATCGAGGCCGCATAGACGTTCCGTAAGGTCTTCAGGTCGCCGGTGGCGAGGATCGCCTTCAGATGCGCCGGGCCGCAGGCCGCCCGCATCGCCGCGATCTCGTCGTAAAGCGCGGCCCAGTCCTGTTTCAGGACGTGTTCGCGGGTGATGACGATGTCGATCTCGTCGGCGCCCTCGGCCACCGCATACCGGATCTCGGCCAGCCGCAGGTCCAGCGGCATCAGCCCGGCCGGGAACCCGGTGGCGACCGAGGCAACCGGCACGCCCGAGCCTTCCAGCGCGCGCACCGCATGGCCGACCATGGTCGGATAGACGCAGACCGCCCCGGTGGTCAGGCGCAGACCCTCGAGTCCGAGCCCCGCGAGGATCGCCGGCGCCACCGGCTGGCGCGCCTTGGCGCAAAGCCGGCGCACCCGGCCCTCGGTGTCGTCGCCAGCCAGCGTGGTCAGGTCGATGCAGCGGATCGCATTCAGAAGCCAGGCCGCCTGGTACGCCTTCTTGACGCTGCGCCGGGCGGTCAGGCTGGCGGCCCGGCGTTCGGCGGCGCTGCGGTTCACGGCGTGGTCCAGGAACATCTCGGGCGCCAGCAGCATCCCGGGGTTGCGCACCGGATGATCCGGCGCGGCCGCGCGCACCGGCACCGGATGGGCCGCTTCCGCCAGCCCGGACTCGGGTCGCGTCTCGACGCTCATGGACGGGGTCCTCCGCTCGGGTTCTGTCCTGCCCCGGGGTCCGCCACGCGGATGCGCGCCGTCAAGACCCCGCCGGCGCCGGGCGCCGGTATGGGCTCGAGCATGCGCCAGGCCCCGCCCCTCTGGCAAGCCGCCAGCCGCCTTGACAGATGGCAAGCATCTGGTCGCTCGACCGGCCTCTTGCTTTGTCAGGGGGGCTGACACCCGCCCGCCGCGCCTCCACCACCACCATCATGGGGCCATCACCGGGGACCAGATCACGTAGCGTCATCCTCGGCCACGGGTTCGGTCCGGCGCCAGGCCGGCGTCCCTTCGTGCGAGGACCCCGACAACGTTTTCCGCAGCGGCCGGCTGCCCGAGGGTGCCTGCCGCAGCGTCTGGGCACCACGCCGGCGCCAAGTCGCGCGGATCACCGTTTCCCGTGCCATCAGCAGCCGGAACCGCGCCGGCAGGAGGTAGTCGAAGGCGACTGCCCCGGATTCGCAGCCGGCGTTGCGGACTGAAATGGTTCGACGACCCGGTGTGTCCGGCTCACCTGGCTTCCGGCTGGCCGCAGTCAGGATGCACTGAACGCCTTGCCGCAATAAAACCGGGAGCTTACCACTGGAGAAAGGGCCGCGGGGCGGAGAGTATTGCCATGGAAATCGACCGTGAGACGATCGACGCTGTCCGTGTCCTGATCATTCCGCCGGAACGGCAGCACGACGGGCGCATGTTCCTGCACCTTCTGTCCATTCTGGGCATCGCGATCCTGCCACTGGCAGTCCTGCCGGTCAGCACTTGGCTGTTTCCCGCGCCTGCAGTCCTGCACGCCGCTGCACCGGCTGGCAAGGACCTGGCCGATCTTGCCGAGCGGATCCGGACCGAAACCGGAACGGCGCCGGTCTTCTCGTTTGACCTCTTCCGGCAGCAGGAGACCGCGGATGCCGCAAGGACCTCGGCGAAGATTGCCCCAGGACTGGCGGCTCAGGATGTCTATCCGCTGCGCGTGCGGTTCCTCGCTGCCCTGACTGTCCTTGTCGTGCTCGCCGTTTCCATCCTGTTCGCACAGGTGAGGATCGTCCGACAGCATTGGGACATCATTCTGGAGAACACCCAGTTTCCGAAGCCGCCCGACCTTCCGTCGGAACGCCAAGTCCGGTTTCGCCTGTCCTTTGGCCTGCTGGTTGCGGTCTTCTTCGTCCTTGTCTTCGGGGCCGCCAGCTGGGCAGGGCAGACCGCTGCCAACCCGGTTCTCGGCCTGTGCCTGCGGATCGGACTCGGTCTCGTCGCTGTGGCCTTGATGCTTGACGCCGTGCGCGGGGGGATCGGTCTGTTCCGGCAAGATGCGGCCGGCGGCTGGGTGCTGGCCGGAACGGTTCTGGCAATTGCGGGAATGGTCGACAGGCTCACCGGCGCCGGTTGGGTGCACGCCGGGGCCACCTGGCTTGCCACCGTGGTGCAGGTCGAGCCAGCAGCGGTGGCGGCAGGGCTCGCGGCTCTGGCCGGCCTTGGCATGCTGGCCGTTCTCGACCGTGGCATGCGGATCTTGCGGGAACAGGCATTGGCGCCGCTGGCGGCTCTGGCGCTGGTGTTGGGTGGGACGATCGCCGCCGAACTGCTTGACAGCCTTCGCCTGCCCGGCCAGCCGGCGCTTCCGGATGTCCTGACCGCGCAGGGGCTTTCGGCGCCGGTGATTCTGGTCACCGCCGCCGCCCTGGCCGGGGTCATCGTGGCCGCTACCGCGGTCACCCTTTTCGGCACCCTGACCTTCGCCCGCAACTATCCAGATGCGGATGCCGCGGAAGCCTTTGCGGCAAGGTACGACATCCTGACCCGCAACCAGCCCGAGGCCAGGAAGCCAGATAAGGTCTGGACCGACATGCGTTTCCTGGTCAGGACCGAGCTTGCGGGCAGCGCGACCGCGACCGGCGCACCGGTCCGCCTGTCGCTGGGACCACGGGACATCCAAGCGCTGATTCGCGCCCTGACCGTGACGCTGGCCGTCCTGATGGTGGTGACGCTGGTGGTCATGAGCCTGGGATTTGATGTTCTCGAATCGGGGCTGACCCTGGCGGACGGCGCCCCCGCGCCCCTGAAGCTCCGCGAAGCCTTCGGTCGCAGCCTTGACGCGACAGTGCTGCTGCTTGGGCTGGGATTATCGGCCGCGCTGTCGACGGCCTATATCTGGCCGATGCTGCGCATCGCGCCGCATGTTGCGGCCGAAGACGCGCCGGCCGATCCAAGACCCGGCGTGGCCGAACGTCTTGCCATGGCGTTGGCCGACGGCGTCACCTACGATCCGGCCAGGGGACGCCTGACGCTCAATATGACCGACGACATCAAGTCCCCGACGAAGACCGAGGCGGACATCGTCGCCGATGCACGACTGGCCCGCTGGATCGGCGCCGACCAGGCGAAATTCCGGATCATCTGCAACGCCTGGATCTACGGCGCGGCGTTCCATTCGATCCTGGACGATTCGCTCGCCGGTAAGCTGCGCCAGGTCCTGACCCTGCTGGCCCCGGCGCTGGCGGGAACGGTGCTGGGGCTTCTGGGCTAGGCCGGGGCCTTTCCTGACCCTGCCGGCGTTCCCATATCAAGGATCCGGAGGTTCGGATGCCCCAGACAACCTATCTTGCCCTGCTTGCCGTCGTGATCGCGGCCGCTGCGCTCAGCATTGCCGCCCTTGCCGCCTTTGGCGGCGCCACGGCCCTCGCGCTGATGCTGCCTGTGATGCTGCTGGCAGCCTGGATGGTGCGACGGCGCTGATCGGCGGCGTTACGCCGCCGCCGCGGTCTCGCGCGCAATCCGCCGGATCCGTTCCACCATCGCGCGCAGTCCGTTCGACCGCTGTGCAGAGAGGTGATCGTTCAGGCCCAGCCGCGCCAGTTCGGCCGCCGCGTCCACCGCCACCACCTCGCGCACCGGCAGGCCGGAATAGAGCGCGTGCAGCACGGCGATCAGGCCCCGCACGATCATGGCGTCGCTTTCGCCCTGGAAGTCGAAACGGGCCTCGGGGCCGCTGCCGTCCACTACCGGACGGATCCAGACCTGGCTCGCGCAGCCGTCGACCTTTGTCGCGGGCACCCGGAACGCGCCGTCCAGCGCGGGCATCGCCTTGCCAAGCTCGATCACATGGCGATAGCGATCCTCCCAGTCGTCGAGGAACTCGAACGTGTCTGCAATGTCTTCGAAGGCTTCGGTGGCCATGGCCGGGGCTCCTTTTCGCCTTACCGACCTAAGCGCACGCGGCGCCTGCGTCCAGACCCGGAACGACTTCCCAACCCCGCCGGATTGGGCTAGCAGAACCCCATGAAACGCTTGCCGCCCCTGCCCGCCGCTTTCACCGCCCTTGCTGTCCTGGCGGCCCTTGGGGCATGCGGACCCAAGTTCCGCCCGGGCACGCTGGAACCCGAAGGCGGCTACCCGCCTTCGGTGGTGGACGACCGGTTGCTGGTCCAGCAAGTCACCGCGCTGGAAGTCGAGCCCTCGCCCGGCGGGGTCATCATCCGGGCCCAGGGCCTGCCCCCGACACAGGGATGGTGGGATGCGGGGCTGGTGAACGTGACGGACGACAAGACCCCGGCCGGAACGATGGTCTACGACTTCCGGGCACGCCCGCCACTGGGCGCCGCCGCCGTCGGCACCACCCAGAGCCGCAAGATCGAAACCGGCGCCTATGCCAACAGCATCGAGCTTGAAGGCATCCGCAGCATCACCGTGAAGGGCGCGCAGAACAGCCGGTCCGCCCGCCCCTGATCCCCGGGCCGGATGCCGGACCCGCGCGTCGCCCGGTCTCAGCCGATCAGCGGCGCGTACTTGCCGTGGCGTTCCTCGTAATGGCGCTTGAGCCGCTGGAGCGCGATTCGCAGCACCACCTTGCCGGACCGGGCCGACCAGCCCATCAACCGTTCGGTGGTCTCGATCCCTTCCAGGAAGCAGCAGCAGCGCAGCACCACGTCGCCAAGACCGGGCCCGAGGTCGGCCAGCGCCGCCTGCACCCGCTCGCGCGCGGCCTGGGCTGAATCCGACCGGCCGCCCTGGGGCCGTACCCCGTCCTGACGCGGCCCGGTCAGGAAGCTGTCCCAGTTCTGGGTGACCCGCGGCCCCATCTGTGCCAGCTCGAAATCCTCGCGCAGGCGTTCGCCGGCGGCGACCAGATCGTCTGCCAGGAAGGGCTCGCCGGCCTTGTCCCGGCGCCGCGCCAGCGCCGTCAGCGGACTTTCGGCCAGATTGTACTTGATCCGGCGGCCGGCAGCGGCCGGATCGGCGCGCTCGGCCCATTCCCGGTGCTGGGCGGCGAAAGGCTGCGCCGCCTCGGCCATGCCGCTGCAGCCGTCCTCGTCGGCGCCGGTCTCGGCCAGCATCCGCTTCAGCGCCGAGCGACCAAGTCCGGTGATGGTGTAGCGCGCCACCCGGCCCGACACTGTGCCGGCAATCCATTCGTTCAGTGCCATCAGCTCGGCAAGCTCGCGGTCGATCACCGTGGTCTGGGTGCTCTTGCCGCCCGGCAGTTCGCGGACCACCACCGCCTTGTCGAGGTCCTTGGCCACGGCAAGGATCGCCCCGGTCTCGGCCAGCCGCCGCAACGCCCGGATCACCGCCGCGCTCCGGTCGGCGGGCTGCGCGTTGCCGAACTGGGCCTGCATCGTTGCGGTCATGCTTCTGCTCTCCTCGGTCTCGTCAAAGCAGGGGGATTCCGGGTTCTGGCTGGCACTCAGCCGGTCGAAGGCGCCGTCGACCAGCGGGTCGTCACGGCGGCTTTCGCAGCGACGCACCCGACGCAGCACGGTCGAGGCATGGCAGCCGGTTTCCCGGGCGATGTCGCGCAGGGACCGGCCTTGTCCGGTGTGGATGACATAGTGGACCGCCGCTTCGGGGATCCAGTCGAAGTGGCTGGTCTCCTGGACAGACCCAGATGAGATCGTTGCCGGTCTCGTCACTCTCCGTCTCCTCGCTAACGGCCCGCGGGCGCGTTCGCCATCGGACCTCAACCTTAACGTGTCGCAGGGTTTGTTTCAGGTTTATTAAAATCCCTGAATATCATTAAGCATTGTTTATAATGGCTAAATCTTGGTGAGGGCGGCGTCCGCAGGTCTTCGGACCTGTGCAACACCGCGCAGACAGGGGGCAATTTCGGACCGGTACCTGCCACGGGAGCACCGAAATGACCGATCCGCTCACCCTTCTCGAAGCCTTGAACCGTCCGGGCCTGCTGGTTCAGGCTGCTCGCCTGGCCTTGTCGGGCTACAACCGTGCGCAGCACTTGCGCCGGCTGACCGGCCTCGCCGTGCTGCCGGGACCGGCCGAGTCCGCGCTGCGCCTGATGGCGATCGAGGCCGATCTGGAGCAGGCCCGGCTGGATCGCGACGCCGCCTACAGCCCGACCCGCCACGTCACCGTGCTGACCGCGCTGATGCACGAGGCCGGCCTTCTTGCCGCCCGGCGGCGCGACCTACTGGCGAAGACCGCAGCGCCGGTTCCGCTGGCTGGCTGACCGGTCCGGCCGCCAGGGTCCTGACAAGGTTGCGGAAGAGACCCCGCATGCGCGTTCCCGCTTGAACGTTTCCCGGCTTGGCCCTAGGCACCGGCCATGAGCGCCAAGCACCACGACCGCCTTCTGATCATCGACTTCGGCAGCCAGGTGACGCAGCTGATCGCGCGGCGCCTGCGCGAGCTGAACGTCTATTGCGAAATCCACCCCTATCAGACCGTGACCGACGCCTTCCTGAAGGACTTCGCCCCCAAGGCGATCATCTTCTCGGGTGGCCCGGACAGCGTCACCCGCGCCGGCTCGCCCCGGCCGCCGGCGTCGGTCTTCGGCCTCGGCATTCCGATCCTCGGCATCTGTTACGGCCAGCAGGTGATGATGCAGGAACTGGGCGGACTGGTCGAATCCGGCCATGGCACCGCCGAGTTCGGCCGCGCCTTCGTCGCCCCGACGAACGTCGCGCTGCCGATTCTCGACGGCTGGTTCGCAGACGGGCGCGAACAGGTCTGGATGAGCCACGGCGACCATGTCAGCCGGATCGCCCCGGGATTCGAGGTCTACGGCACCTCGCCCGGCGCGCCCTTCGCGATCACCGCCGATCCGTCGCGCAACTTCTTCGCGGTGCAGTTCCATCCGGAAGTCCACCATACCCCCCGGGGCGCGAAGCTCTATGAGAACTTCGTCCGGCTGGCGGGGTTCAAGGGCGACTGGACCATGGGCGCCTATCGCGAAGAGGCGATCCAGAAGATCCGCGACCAGGTCGGCACCGGCAAGGTGATCTGCGGCCTGTCTGGCGGCGTCGACAGTTCGGTTGCCGCCGTGCTGATCCACGAGGCGATCGGCGAGCAGCTCACCTGCGTCTTCGTCGACCACGGCTTGCTGCGCGAAGGCGAGGCGGACGAGGTCGTCACCATGTTCCGCGACAACTACAACATCCCGCTGGTCCACGCCGACGAGGCCGACCTGTTCCTCGACGCGCTGGCCGGGGTCAGCGACCCCGAGGTCAAGCGCAAGACCATCGGCCGGCTGTTCATCGACGTGTTCCAGAAGCACGCGGCGGCTGTCGGGGGCGCCGAGTTCCTGGCCCAGGGCACGCTCTACCCCGACGTGATCGAGTCCGTCTCATTCTCTGGCGGCCCGTCGGTCACCATCAAGAGCCACCACAATGTGGGCGGCCTGCCCGAGAAGATGGGCCTGAAGCTGGTCGAACCGCTGCGGGAACTGTTCAAGGACGAGGTCCGCGCCCTGGGTCGCGAGCTTGGCCTGCCCGACCGCTTCATCGGCCGGCATCCCTTCCCCGGACCCGGCCTCGCGATCCGCTGCCCCGGCGAGGTCACCCGCGAGAGGCTGGCGATCCTGCGCCGGGCCGATGCGGTCTATCTGGACCAGATCCGCCGCCATGGGCTTTACGACGAGATCTGGCAGGCCTTCGCGGTGATCCTGCCGGTCCGGACCGTGGGCGTGATGGGGGACGGGCGCAGCTACGATTACGCCTGCGCCATCCGCGCCGTCACCTCGGTGGACGGGATGACCGCCGACTACTACCCGTTCAGCCACGAGTTCCTGGGCGAAACGGCCACCCGGATCATCAACGAGGTCCCGGGGATCAACCGCGTCACCTACGACATCACCTCGAAACCTCCCGGTACCATCGAGTGGGAATGATCTTTGCCCTTCCGCGGGCGGGGATGCTGGCTTGTGCCGATAGGATGTTGGTGGCGCGTGCGCATGTGGTTGGACACGGCGCCTGCGTACATCTCTCCCGACCGCCACGGGATATACAAGGACGTAGAGGTCCACCAGTCGTGCCATAGCGGTGCCATGCGTCAGGCTTGCTGCGGGGGCGGCAGTGCGGGCGCTGCTGACCCGGCTGGACAAGGCGGTGACCCTACACGGCCCGCACGCCGCCTGTCATTCAAGGCCCGGCCAAGGCCCGGCCAAGGCCCGGCGCGTACGCAGCCGTGCCGCGCCCCCGTTTCAGGTCCCAGGGGCGCGACTTTGGCCGGTATCAGGCCCCGGGGGCGCGGTAGGCGCCGGTCAGCGTGCCGGCCTTCTCGACCACGGCCTTGAATTCGGGCCCGGTCCAGGCCCGGACCGTGGCGAAGTTGCCGGCCATGCCCGAGGCGCCGATCACCACCAGCGCCGCGGCGACCACCTCGGGGTCCGGGGCGTCGACGATCATCGTGAAGTCATGGGCGCCGGTGGTGAAGTAGAAGGCACGCATCTTGCCGCCCGCCTGCTCGATCAGCGCGCCGAGCGGGCCGGTGCGGTCCTCGGGCTTGGCCAGATAGGCCTGCAGCGCCTTCTGCGGCAGGTTTCCCGTCACGATATAGGTCGCCATCGTCTCCTCCCCGTTGCCGACGGGGTCAGGATAGCACGTCCGCCCCCGCCGGGCCGGGATTTCTCCGGCACGGACAGGGGCCGTACGGCCGACGGCCGGGCTCAGGCCCGGACTGGCCCGGACTGGCCCGGACTGGCCCGGACTGGCCCGGTCTGGCCCGGTCTGGCCGGTTCAGCCGCGGCGGCGACGCCGGCGCAGCCCGGCCAGCAGCGCGCCGCCGCCCGCCAGCAGCAGGGCCGGTGCCGGCAGCGGAACTTCCGATACCGTGAGCGTCGGGCGGATCGCCTCGGTCGGGTTGGCAGACGAGGCGAACAGCCCGGTGGCGATCACGTTGCCGCCGTTGAACGGGCTGGGGATGTCGGTCGGCACGATCTCGCGCTGCGAGATCTCGATGCCGAAGTTGCTGGACGGATCGCTGAGCCAGCCCATCACCGCCGCGGTCAGGTCGAAGGCCAGGGTCTGGGTGCCGCCGGTCATCTGGGCGCTGGCCAGCAGCGCGCCGGTGCCGGGCCGGGTGTTCCAGGTCACGGTCTGCTCGTCCCAGGTGCCGGTGACGGCGCGGACATCGACGGTGATCGGGAAGGCCAGCGAAGGCGGCGCGAAGGGCGGCAGGTTGCCGATGCCGGTCAGGTTGAAGATGGCCGAGGCGACCTTGTCGGGCGCGACGCCCAGGCTGGCAAGGTCGAACTTTAGCAGCGAGCGGGTGGTGTGGACCCGCGGCGTCGGGTCGCCCGGCAGGGTGAAGGGCGCGGATTCCGCCACGCCCAGGAACTGGCCGAAGGGGGCCAGCGCGGTGGCGGGGATGTTCGGCGTGTCGAAGTTCAGGTCGGCGGGGACACCGGGGATGCCCAGGGTGCCCGGCACCCCGAAGGCATAGATGAAGGTGTCCTGCGACTGCGCCTCGTCCGGGCGCAGCACGCTCGCGGCGCTGGCGGCGCCGGCGGCAAGAGCGGCCGCGAGGGCAAGGCCGGCGATGGCCGTGGCGCGGGTCATGGGGGTGGCTCTGGTCATGTCTGTTCCTCACCTGGTTTCTGGACCGGAGACGCACCCCGGCCCTTCCGACACGGGCGGCGCCGGGCGGAAGTTTCACCGGGTGGCGGATTTCCCGCGGCGCGGGCCGGACCGCGGCCGATTTCAGGCTTGGCGGGGCCGGCGGCGCGGCCTAAGGTCTGCGCCATGTTCGGTCAGTTCCTGTCAAACCTGCTCGCCCCCGATCCGCAGCCGCTGCCCGGCGAGGATTGCCGTCTGGCGCTTGCCGCGCTTCTGGTGCGCGTCGCGCGCGCCGACCGCAGCTATTCCGAGCCCGAGATGGACCGGATCACCCGCATCCTGCAGTCCCGCTATGGACTCTCGCCGTTCGAGGCGGCGGCGCTGCGCGCCCGGGCCGAGACGCTGGAGGAAGAGGCGCCCGACACGGTGCGCTTCACCCGGGCGATCAAGGACGCGGTACCGCTTGAGGAGCGCATGGGCGTGATCGAGGCGCTGTGGGCGGTGGCGCTGGCCGATGGCGAGCGCGACGACGACGAGGACGCGCTGTTGCGTCTGGTCGCGCCGCTTCTGGGCATCAACGACCGCGACAGCAACCTCGCGCGCCTGAAGGTTCAATCGGAAGACTGAGGCCCCGGCCCCGGCACCACTCCCGGGACGGCGGCGCGGTCAACGCCCGCACGTGCGCCCGGCGCCCGCAAAGCAGGCATGTGGTGAAATTTTTCCCGACGTGATCCGCAGCCCGTGTTGCATTCCCCGGCGGAATCGCTCGTAAATCGCTCCAGCAGCGGGGGACAGGCCATCGGCGTGGCAATACCGGTCATCGAGATCAGGCAACTGCACAAGGCCTATGGCGGGCTAGAGGTGCTCAAGGGCGTATCGCTGTCGGCTCATCGGGGCGACGTGGTGGCGCTGATCGGCTCGTCGGGGTCGGGGAAATCGACCCTGCTGCGCTGCGCCAACCTGCTGGAACACAGCCAGTCCGGCGAGATCCTGTTCGACGGCGAACCGATCCGCTGGAAGGGCGAGGGGCTGGCACGCCGCCCGGCCGACCCGAAGCAGGTGCTCAGGGTGCGCACCAACCTGTCGATGGTGTTCCAGCAGTTCAACCTGTGGTCCCACATGACGGTGCTGGAGAACGTGATGGAGGCGCCGGTGTCGGTCCTGCGCCAGCCGAAACCCGAGGTCGAGGCTCGCGCCCGCGCGCTGTTGGCCAAGGTCGGCATCGGCGACAAGTGCGACGTCTATCCGGCGCAGCTGTCCGGCGGCCAACAGCAGCGCGCCGCGATCGCTCGGGCCTTGGCGATGCAGCCCCAGGCGCTGCTGTTCGACGAGCCAACCTCGGCGCTGGATCCGGAGCTGGAACAGGAAGTGGTCAAGGTCATCCGCGACCTTGCCGCCGAAGGGCGCACCATGCTGATCGTGACCCACGACATGCGCATGGCCCGCGACATCGCCAGCCACGTCATCTTCCTGCATCAGGGCCTGATCGAGGAGGAAGGCCCGCCGGCCGCGCTGTTCGGCGCGCCGCGGTCGCCGCGGCTGCAGCAATTCCTTTCCCATTCCGCCATGACCTGACGGAACCAGACAAGACCAAGACCAATCAGCAACAGGGGATCACAGATGAAAACGCTCGCTCTGGGCACTGCCCTTCTGGCCTTCCTGGCCGGCGCCGCCGGGGCGCAGGACGTTGTCCGGCTGGCCACCGAGGGCGCCTACCCGCCGTACAACTTCATCAACGACGCGGGCAAGGTCGACGGCTATGACATCGCCGTCGGCAACGAGATCTGCAAGCGCGCCGGGCTGACCTGCGAATGGGTCGTGAACGACTGGGACAGCATCATCCCGAACCTGGTGTCGGGGAACTACGACGCGATCCTGGCGGGCATGTCGATCACCGACGAGCGTGACCAGGTCATCGACTTCACCCAGAACTACCTGAAGCCGGAACCCACGGCCTATGCCGCGCTCGAGGACGGGATCGACGTGAACAAGGTGGCGATCGCCGCCCAGACCGGCACGATCCAGGCCGCCCACGTGACCGAGACCGGTGCCACACTGGTCGAGTTCGCCACCCCGGACGAAACCGTCGCCGCGGTGCGCAACGGCGAGGCCGAAGCGGTGCTGGCCGACAAGTCGTTCCTGGAGCCTGTGGTGAAGGGCGACCCGGACATGAAGTTCATCGGCGAGGACATCTACCTCGGCAACGGTCTGGGCATCGGCGTGCGCGAGAGCGACGCCGCGCTGAAGGACAAGTTCAACGCCGTGCTGACCGAGATGAAGGCCGATGGCAGCCTCAACGCGCTGATTGAGAAATGGATGCCGGAAAGCCAGCGCTATTGAGCGCCCGGGCGCCGGGCGGGCTCGCCATCCGGTCCGGGCGGACCCCGGAGGCCGCGACAGCGATGCCGCGGCCCGGCCGGCCCGGGGGCTGAGCGGGTGTTCGCGTTCTGCAGCGATCCTTCGGTGTTGGACGGCAGCCAGTGGCTGGCCTGCTTCCTGACCTCGGGCAAGCAGATGGCGTTCTACGCCTCGTTCGGGACGGTGCTGATGCTGCTGGCGGTGACCGCGCCGGTGGCGCTGGCCTTCGGCTTTGCCGGCGCGCTGGCGGCACGCTCGGGCGTCCTGCCGCTGCGCTGGATCGGCAAGACCTATATCGCCATGGTGCGCGGCGTTCCCGACATCGCCTTCTTCCTGTTCGTGCCGATCGCGCTGGACCAGGGCCTTGAATGGCTGCGGCACCGGGCGATCTGCCCGGACTGGACCGAACCGGTGCGGCAGGGCAATGACTTCGTGGTCTGTCCGGTGGCGAAGCTGCCGCTGTCGAACGCGCCGGCGTGGGTCCATGACGGCTATGGCTTCGCGCTGGCGGTCTTCGCCTTCGCGGTGGTGTTCGGCGCCTTTGCCGCCAATGTCCTTTACGGCGCCATGCGATCGGTGCCGCGCGCCCAGATCGAGACCGCCGAGGCCTACGGACTGAGCCCGAACCAGGTGTTCCGGCGCATCCTCGTGCCGCAGATGTGGGTCTATGCCCTGCCCGGCCTGTCGAACCTGTGGCAGATCCTCGTCAAGGCGACGCCGCTGCTGTTCCTGCTGGGGATCAAGGACATCGTCTACTGGGCGCGCGAACTGGGCGGGTCGAAGACGGCGACCTTCGCCTATCCGCACCCGGACTGGCGGCTCTACTACTTCCTGGCGCTGCTGGTGTTCTACCTCGTGCTGACCCGGCTGTCCGAGCTGGTCTTCGCGCGGATCATGCGGCGGCTGTCCCGCGGTCAGGCCACCATGGCCGGCGACGCGCTGCGGCGGGCGCCGGCATGAGCTGCCTCCAGACGCTGCAGGATTACGGGCTGCGATCGATCGGGATCGGCGAGAAGCTGCTGCCCAAGGCCGACATCACCGTCTGCGACCAGTTCGTGCTGATCGGCTCGGGCCTGATCTGGAACATCTATTTCGGGGTGGTCGCGCTGGGGCTCGGGTTCTTCCTGGCGATCGGGCTGGCGCTGGCGCGGACCTCGCACCTTCTGGTGCTGCGCAAGGCGGCCGAGTGGTTCACCTTCCTGTTCCGCGGCTCGCCGCTGTTCATCCAGTTCTTCCTGTTCTACGAAACCTTCGTGCTGCTGCCGCGGTCGGGGATCGCGATCCCGCTGGGCATCACCACCCTGACGGTCGAGACCAGCTGGCTGACCAAGGCCTGGGCCGGGGCGGCGATCGTCCTGTTCCTGAACACCGCCGCCTATGCCGGCGAGATCTTCTATGGCGCGCTGCGCGCCGTGCCGCGGGGCGAGACCGAGGCCGCCGAAGCCTATGGCCTGGCCGGCTGGCGGAAGTTCCGCCGCATCACTTTCCCGACCATGCTGCGGCTGGCCTGGCCGTCCTATACCAACGAGGCGATCTTCCTGTTCCAGGCCACCGCGCTGGTGTTCTTCTCGAGCTTCCCGGCCTGGCGGCAGGAGGGCGACGCGCTGTACTACGCGAATTATTTCGCCGACAAGACCTTCGATCCGTTCATTCCCTACCCGATCTTCGCCTTCTACTTCGTCCTCCTCACGCTTCTGGTCATCACCCTGTTCGGCGCGATCAACCGGCGGCTCTGCCGCCACATTGCCCCCGACAGCCCGGCCCGAACCCGGCCGCGCGCGCCCCTCGCGCGGTGAACCTCCGAAAGACACGATGGATATCGAGACCCCCAGCCTGCGAACCGCCTGCGCCGACCTGAACGGAATGATGCGCGGCAAGCGCCTGCCCGCCAGCGAAGCCGCCAAACTGGAATTCTACGGCCACCGGATGCCGCTGTCGGCGCTCTCGCTGGACCTGTGGGGCGCGGACATCGAGGGCAGCCCGCTGGTGTTCACCTCGGGCGATGCCGACGGCGCGCTGCGCTGCACCGACCGGGGGCCGGTGCCGATGCCCTGGCTGGCATCGCCCGCGACGCTGGTGCCGATGTGGATGTTCACCGAGGACGGCCGCCCCTTCGACGCCGACCCGCGCCATGCCCTGGCCCGGGTGCTGGCCGGGTTCTCGCGGCGCGGCTGGCGCGTGGTGGCGGCGACCGAACTGGAATTCACCCTGATCGACGACAGCGGCGAGGCCATCGCCCCGGCCCGGTCGCCGCTGACCGGGCGGCCGCTGCACATGGGCGGGATCAACGACGTCGCCGAACTGGACCTGTTCGCGCCGTTCTTCGACGATCTCTATGCCGGGGCCGAGGCGATGGGGATCCGCGCCCAGGCGGCGGTGTCGGAGGCCGGGATCGGCCAGTTCGAGGTCAACCTTGCCCATGGCCCGGCGATGCGGATCGCCGACGACACCTGGCTGTTCAAGGCGCTGGTCAAGGGCACCGCGCGCAAGCACGGGCTGACCGCGACCTTCCTGGCGAAACCCTTCGAGAAGGACGCCGGCAACGGGATGCATGTGCATTTCTCGGTGCTGGACACTCAGCGTCAGAACATCTTCGACAACGGGCTGCTGGCCGGGTCGTCGCTGATGCGGCAGGCGGTTGCCGGCTGCATCTCGGGCATGCCGGGGGCGACGCTGGTCTTCGCCCCGCATGCGGGCAGCTATTCCCGGATGGCGCCCCTGAGCCATGCGCCGATCGGCGCCTCGTGGGGCTACGAGAACCGCACCTGCGCGATCCGCATTCCCGGCGGAGACCCGGCGGCGCGCCGGGTCGAGCACCGCTTCGCCGGCGGCGACACCAACCCCTATCTGGTGCTGGCGGCGATTCTGGGCGCCGCGCTGATGGGGATCGAGGACGCGGTGGCGCCGCCCGAGCCGATCATCGGCAACGCCTATGGCCAGCGCCTGCTGCAACTGCCGACCGACTGGGACGAGGCGATCACCCGGTTCGAGGGCTCGCCCAAGATGGCGCGGATCTTCCCGCGGCTGCTGATCGAGATGCTGGCCCGGGTGAAACGGCAGGAAATGAAGAAATCCTTCGCCATGGAGCCGGCGCGGCTGGCGCTGGAGACCTGTCAGGCGGTCTGACACTGGACGCCGCGGCGCCGCAGGACTAGCCTCCGGCCAAACGGCACTGAGGCTTTCATGCACATCGGCATCCTGGAATGCGGCCCGACCCATCCCGAGGTCGCGTCATCCCTCGGCACCTATCCCGAGATGTTCGCCCGCCTGTTCGGCGGGCGGGGCTGGGAGTTCACCACCTACCGGGTGAAGGACATGGACTTCCCCGCCGGCCCCGAAGCCGCCGACGGCTGGATCCTGACCGGCTCGCGGCACGGCGTCTACGAGGACCACGCCTTCATCGCGCCGCTGGAGGATTTCATCCGCGCCGCCTTCGCCGCCGGGCGGCCGATGCTGGGGATCTGCTTCGGCCACCAGATCATCGCCCAGGCCATGGGCGGGAGGGTGGAGAAGTCCCCGGAAGGCTGGGGGCTGGGCCGGCACGTCTATGACGTGGACGGGCTGGGGGCGGTGGCGCTGACCGCCTGGCACCAGGACCAGGTGACCGAGGTGCCCGCCGGTGCCGAAGTGGTGGCCACCAGCGCCTTCTGCCCGGCGGCGGCGCTGCGCTATGGCGACAGCGCGCTGACCATCCAGGCCCATCCGGAATTCGGGCATGACGTGACCGCGGCCTTCCTGGGTCTGGTCCAGAACGACCCGGCCTATCCAGGCGACCGGCTCGACCGGGCGCGGGACGGGCTCGCCCGCCCGCTCGACACTGCGCCGGTGGTGGACTGGCTGGCCGGCTTCCTGGACGCCGCGGCCGCGGCAGAGAACCGGAGCCGCCGTCATGGCTGACTGGCTGAGCCAGATCCCGGAAGCCGCGCAGCGCTATCTCTCCGGCCGGCGGCTGGACGAGGTGGAATGCATTGTCTCGGACCTGCCCGGCATCGCCCGCGGCAAGGCGATGCCGGCGGCGAAATTCGCCCAGCAGACCCATTTCTACCTGCCCGAGACGATCTTCTTCCAGACCATCGCCGGCGGCTGGGGCGAACCCGCCGGGCAGACCGGGGTGACCGAGCCGGACATGATCCTGCGCCCCGACTTCTCGACCGCCACCGCCGCGCCCTGGACGGCGGACTGGACCCTTCAGGTGATCCACGACGCCTATCGCCCGGACGGAACCCCGGTGCCCTTCGCGCCGCGCAACGTGCTCAAGCGCGTGCTTGCCGCCTATGAGGCGCGCGGGCTGAAGCCGGTTGTGGCGCCCGAGATGGAGTTCTTCTTCGTCGCCCGCAACACCGACCCGGCCCGCGCCATCGAGCCGATGCTGGGCCGCACCGGTCGGCCCGCGGCGGCGCGGCAGGCCTATTCGCTGTCGGCGGTGGACGAATACGGCCCCGTCATCGACGACATCTACGACTTCGCCGAGGCACAAGGCTTCGAGATCGACGGCATCACCCAGGAAGGCGGCACCGGGCAGGTCGAGATCAACCTGCGCCATGGCGATCCGGTGCTGCTGGCCGACGAGGTGTTCTTCTTCAAGCGGCTGATCCGCGAGGCCGCGCTCAGGCACAACTGCTTCGCCACCTTCATGGCCAAGCCGATCGAGGACGAACCCGGTTCGGCGATGCATGTGCACCATTCGATCCTGTCCGCCAGCACCGGGCGCAACATATTCTCGCTTCCCGACGGCAGCGCGGCGCCCGAGTTCCTGCATTTCATCGCCGGGCTGCAGAACCACCTGCCGAAGGCGATGCCGATCCTGGCGCCCTATGTGAACTCCTATCGCCGCTATGTCCCGGACCATTCGGCACCGATCAACCTGGAATGGGGCTATGACAACCGCACCACGGGCATCCGGGTGCCGATCTCGGACACCGAGTCCCGGCGGATCGAGAACCGGCTGATCGGGATGGACTGCAACCCCTATCTGGGGCTTGCCGCCTCGCTGGCCTGCGGCCTGCTGGGCCTGATCGAGGCGAAGGATCCGCGCCCCATGGTGACCGGCAACGCCTACGAGGCCGACCCGGACATGCCGTGGGACCTGTTCTCGGCGCTGGACCTGTTCGAGGAGGCGCAGGGCCTGCGCGACCTGCTGGGGGTGGATTTCTGCCGCGCCTACGAGGTGGTGAAGCGGACGGAATATGCCGAGTTCCTGCAGGTGATCTCGCCCTGGGAAAGGGAGCACCTGCTCCTGAACGTATGAGCCTGCTGCACCTCAACGACGAGCCCGGGAAATACCCCGAGAGCTGGTACGCCGAGACCACGCCGCAACTGCCGCGTCTGGCAGCGCTGGAGGGCGACGTGACCGCCGACATCTGCGTGATCGGCGGCGGCTATACCGGCCTGTCGACGGCGCTGCATCTGGCGCGCGAGGGGTTCTCGGTCCGGCTGGTGGAGGCGCACCGGGTCGGCTTCGGCGCCTCGGGCCGGAACGGCGGTCAGGTCGGGTCGGGCCAGCGGCTGGGCCAACCGGCGCTGGAATCCATGCTGGGCAAGGACTATGCCCGCCGGCTCTGGGTGCTGGGCGAGGCGGCAAAGGCCAAGGTGCGGACCCTCATCACCGAATACGGCATCGACTGCGACTGGCGCGACGGGGTGGCCCATGCCGACGTGACCGGGCGGGATGCCGCCCGGAACCTCGCCGAGGCGCGGCATCTGGCGAAGATCTACGGCTACGACAAGCTGGAACTGCTCGACCGCGACGGCATCGCCCGGGAAACCGGGTCGCGCGCCTATTCCGGCGGCGTGATCGACTGGGGCGCGGGGCACATGAACCCGCTGGCCTTCGCCCTGGGTCTGGCGCGGGCGGCGCTGTGGTCCGGCGCGGTGCTGCACGAGGGGTCGGAAGTCACCCGCATCCTGCCGGGCCGCAAGCCGAAGGTCGAGACCGCCCGGGGCAGCGTCGCGGCGGATCACGTCATTGTCGCCTGCGACGGTTATCTGGCCGGGCTCGACCGGCGGATCGCCCGGCGGGTGATGCCGATCAACAACTTCATCATCGCCACCGAGCCGATCACCGACATCGCGCCCGAGATCCTGCCCCGCGACATCGCCGTGGCGGATTCGCGCTTCGTGGTGAACTACTGGCGCAAGTCGCCGGACGGACGGCTGCTGTTCGGCGGCGGCGAGACCTATGGCTACCGCTTCCCGAAGGACATCGCCGGACTGGTGCGCCGGCCGCTCCTGAAGGTCTATCCCCAGTTGGCCGGGGTGGCGATCAGCCATGCCTGGGGCGGCACGCTGGCGATCACCCGATCGCGTCTGCCGTTCTTCGCCCGCCCGCGCGAAGGGATCTGGACCGCGTCGGGTTATTCCGGCCACGGCGTCGCGCTGGCGACGCTGGCGGGCGAGATCCTCGCCCATGCGATCGCCGGGCGGCCCGAGCGCTTCGACCTGATGGACAACCTGCCGGTGCCCCCCTTCCCCGGCGGCGCCCACCTGCGCAGCCCGCTGCTGGTGCTGGCGATGACCTGGTACGCGCTGCGCGACCGGCTCAGGCTCTGAGCGCAGGCCACGGACGGGGGCCGGGCACGGGTTTGACACACGTCTGTCATGATGCTTGCTATACGGGTCTGCTGTAGATGCATGTTTACGAGAGCGGAAAGAATGACTGTGCCAGCCGTGCCCGGGATGCCCGACGTCCATGCCGCCGAGCCGATCCCCGAGGTCGCGCGCGCGGCTCTGGCCGCTCTGTTCGAAACCGGCGACCTGTTTCGCTATACCAGCGAGGACGCGCCCGTTGCCGCGCTGGAGCGCGAATTCGCTGCTAAGATCGGCAGCCGCCATGCGCTGGCGGTGTCGTCCTGCTCGGCCGCGCTGTTTCTGGCGCTGAAGGCGCTGGACCTGCCGCGGGGCACCCGGGTGCTGGTCCCGGCCTTCACCTTCGCCGCAGTGCCATCGGCGGTGATCCACGCCGACTGCGTGCCGGTGCTGGTCGAGGTGGGCGCGGACCTGCGGATCGATCTGGACGATTTCGCTGTCAAGCTGGATGGCGCCGGGGCGGTGATGATCAGCCACATGCGCGGCCACACCTCGGACATGGATGCGATCCTTGCCCTTGCCGGGGCACGTGGCCTGCCGGTGATCGAGGACGCCGCCCATTCCCTGGGCACCACCTGGGCCGAACGACCGATCGGCACGCTGGGGCGGATCGGCTGCTTCTCGTTCCAGTCCTACAAGATGCTGAATGCCGGCGAAGGCGGGATGCTGGTCAGCGACGAACCCGATCTGATCGCCCGCGCGGTGATCATGTCGGGTGCCTATGAACACAACTGGAAGAAGCACGGGCTCGACCCGGCAGTGATGGCGCGCTGGCAGAACCGGCTGCCGCTCTACAACATGCGGATGGCCAATCTGGCTGCCGCGGTGCTGCGGGCGCAACTGGACGATCTGGATCACCGGGTGGCACAGGGGCGGGCGAACCACGACCGGGTGGCGGCGGACCTGGCCGCGACACCCTGGTTCCATCTTCCCGCGGCGCTGCCGAAGGAAGTGCGCGCGCCGGATTCGCTGCAGTTCTCGCTGCGCGGATTCACCGATGCCGAAGCGGCGGATTTCCTTGCCGCGGCCACGGCCCGCGGTGTGACCGTGCAGATCTTCGGGATGAGCCCGGACAACGCCCGCGCGTTCTGGAATTGGCGCTTCCTGGGCGAGGTCCCCGACCTGCCGCGCACCCGCGCCATGCTGATGCGCACCTGCGACCTGCGGCTGCCGGCGCGGCTGACGCCTGCCGAAACCGACAGCATCGCCGGCGCGCTCATCCTTGCGGCCGAAGGTGTCAAGCGCCCGCGCGCCTACGGCACCTGAGCGCCGCGCGCCCTCGCCGAGCCGGTGGCGTTGACGCGGCTCGGCATCGTGCGGGACGGTTGCCAGCCGCTCGCCGGCCGGGAACCTAGCGGCCGCAACCCCACTCCGGGTCGGCCGGCGCTCACTGACCGAGGCGGGCCATCTTCTCCTTCAGCTCGGAAAGCTGCTGGCGGATCTCGTCCAGTTCCTGCTTCTCGTCCGCGCTGAGGTCCTTGGCCGGGGCGACGGGCTCGACTGCCACCACCTTCTCCTCCTCCTCGCGGCGGTCTTCGCCGGTGATCTGGCGCCAGCCCGGCACCAGCGTGGCGAGGAAATTCTTCTGCTGCCGGGTCATCGCGTCGAAGCCCGGCATGTTGGACATCGAGGCGAAGTTCTCCATCAGCTTCGACTGGCTGTCGCGCAGCATCTCGAACGACATGGCCAGGAACTGGGGCACCACCGACTGGGCATGGCTGGTGTAGCTGCGCACCAGATCGGTCAGGACCGCGATCGGCAGGACGCTTTCACCCCGGCTTTCGTGTTCCGCCACGATCTGCAGCAGATACTGGCGGGTCAGGTCGTCGCCGCTTTTCAGGTCGACGATCTTCACCTCGCGGCCCTTGCGAATGAACCCCGCGATGTCCTCGAGCGTCACGTAGTCGCTGGTCTCGGTGTTGTACAGCCGGCGGCTGGCATACCTCTTGATCAACAGGGGTTTCTCGTTGTCCGCCACCGCATATCCTCCGACAGGCCCGCTGCGACGCAGAGTAAGCGACCGCGGAACAAAAGAAAAGAGCGGGCTCGCGCCCGCTCCTATGGTCGGTGTCAATGGGGGGAGGAGGCGATCACCGACCGTAGTTCTGACCCTCGCGAGAGGGGATCACTTGACGACGGTGGTCGCTTTCTTGGCAGCGGTGGTCAGGTCGGCGGTCGCCTTCTTCACGGCGGCGGTCGCGTCCTCGCTGATGTCCTTGCCGGCGGCCAGCATCAGTTCGACGGTCTCCATCTGAACCTTCTTGGCCACTTCGGCGAAGGCGGCCAGGGCTTCCGAGGTCAGTTCGGCCTGAACCGAGGCGAATTCGGTCACAGCCTTGCCGTAGTCGGCGGGCTCTTCCTTCACGGTGGTCACGTCCGACAGCTTGGCCAGGACTTCCTTGGTCCACTTCGACGAGATCTCGGTCGATTTGTCGGCGGCTTCGAGCACCACCTTCGACATCTTCTCGCTCAGCGTCGCCGAGGTCTTGAAGGCGTCCTGCATGGCTTTGGTGTCGACCGGAAACGCACCCATCATCTCCTGGAGCATCTTGGTCATGTCGCTCGGCTTGGTGGCGGCCATCGTCTTCTCCTGGTTTCGGTGGCGCGGGCGAACCGTGTTCTCTGCGCCCTTCTGATCTGAGCGCAGTATGCTCTCCGCGACGCGGCGAAGCAAGGATTTTTCTGCACCGCAGCAAAATCCCTGCATCCCCGCGTCCGACAACGAAATTACGCGCTTGGGGTCGCCACCACATAGGTTCCCGGCGCCTCGCAAAGGGCGGGATGGGTGGAATCGCCGGGTTGCCGTGCCGGGACCTGGCGGCCCGACCGCTTCGACAGCCATTCGCCCCACCTGGGCCACCAGGTTCCTTCGTGGAACTCGGCGGTCTGGCGCCAGGTGTCCGGCTCGAGCGAGAGGTCATCGTTCAGGTAATGGCCGTACTTAACCTTGCCCGGCGGGTTCACGATCCCGGCGATATGGCCCGACTGGGACAGGATGAAGGTCTTCGACCGCGCGCCCATCTTCTGCACCCCGGCATAGGAAGCCTTCCAGGGCGCAATGTGGTCGGTCTCGCATGCGATGGCGCACAGCGTGGTCTTCTGGTCGGCCAGGGTCACCGTCTCGCCGCAGATGGTGAAGCCGGTCGTGGCGAACTTGTCCTGCTGGCACAGGCCGCGCAGGTATTCCATCGCCATCTTCGCCGGCAGGTTGGTGCCGTCGCCGTTCCAATGCAGCAGGTCGAAGGCCGGCGGCGCCTCGCCCAGCATGTAGCTTTTCACCGCGGGGGCATAGACGAGATCGTTCGCGCGCAGGAACGAGAAGGTCCGCGCCATGAAGAAGCGCCCGAGGATGCCGCTCTCGGCGGTCTCGCGGCCGATGGCATCGACGAAGCTGTCGTCCAGGAAGACGCCGATCTCGCCCGGGTCCGAGAAATCGGTCAGGGTGGTGAAGAAGGTCGCCGACTTCACCGACTTGTCGCCGCGGCGCCCCATCAGCGACAGGGTCAAGCTGAGCGTGGTGCCGGCGATGCAGTAGCCGACCGCGTTGATCTGGCTTTCGCCGGTGATCGCCTTGACCTGCTCGATCGCGGCCAGATAGCCCTCGGTCACGTAGTCATCCATGCCGACATCGGCATAGCTGGCGTCCGGATTGACCCAGCTGACCACGAACAGGGTGAAGCCCTGGTCGACGATCCACTTGATCAGGCTGTTCTTGTCCTTCAGGTCGAGGATGTAGAACTTGTTGATCCACGGCGGGAAGATCAGCAGCGGCGTGGCATAGACCGTTTCGGTCGTGGGCGAATACTGGATCAGTTCCAGCATCCGGTTGCGGAAGACCACCTTGCCCGGGGTGGTCGCAAGGTTCTTGCCGATCTGGAACGCCTTCGGATCCGACAGCGTCACCAGAAGCTGGCCCTTGTTGTTCTCGATGTCGCGCACCAGATTCTCGAGCCCGTTCACCAGCGACTGGCCCTGGGTCTCGACCGCCCGTTCCAGTGCCTCGGGGTTCGTCGCCAGGAAGTTCGTCGGCGCGAACATGTCCACGATCTGCTGGGTGAAGTACTGGACCTTGCGCTTGTCGCGTTCGTCCAGACCGTCAAGACCGTTGACCGCCTGCTCGATCGCCTGGCTGGTCATCAGGTAGTTCTGCTTGATGAAGTTGAAGTAGGGGTGGCTTTCCCACAGCGGGTTCGAGAACCGGCGGTCCTTGGGGGTCTCGTCCGGCGGCGCAACAAGCCGACCGGTGGTCAGGGCCTTCTGCACGTCCATGTAGTGGGCCAGCATCTTGCCCCAGTAGGCCACCTGATGCTCGATCACCTTCACCGGATTCTGCATCATGTCGTTCATGTAGGCGGTCGCTGCCTTCATGAAGACATCGTTGCTGGGTCCCTGGAGACCGGGATCCACTGGGCGTTTGGCCGCCATGGACGCGACTAGTCGCTGCGACAACTCCTCGATCCGCGCAATGTTCTCGTTCAGACGCTCGAGTTCGGCGCCTGCGGGCTTTTCGTCAGTTGTCATGTCCCGTTTTCCCCCTTAGTTTCGTCGCGGAAGGTACTACCGTCGCCCAGTGGGGGGCCTAAGCGACGAAGTGTTACGGGCATCTTTGCTCGGATGATGCTGGAGATCAAGATGCGCTATATGGCCACCTACGACTTGATGGAGACGGTTCGCAATACGAATCAATGGCTTGGGGCGACCGCCCGAGCCTTCGGATCGTACCCCGCGACCGGCCTGGTCCCAAGCCCGGTGTTCCGCCTGATGTATGCCTGGGGCGTGGTGATGGAGCGCAGCTTCGCGCGGATGATCACCAAGCCGGACTGGAACATCAACACGGTGGTGGGTGCCGACGGCCGCGATCACGTGGTCGTAGTGCGCAGCGTGGTCGAAAGACCCTTCGGCAACCTGATCAAGTTCGATGTTCAGGGACGTGCGCCGATGCGCCGCAAGGTGCTGCTGGTCGCGCCGATGTCGGGGCATTATGCCACGCTGGTCCGCTCGACCGTGCTCAGCCTGCTGCCGGACTGCGATGTCTTCGTGACCGACTGGCACAACGCCCGGGACATTCCGGTGTCGAAGGGAAAGTTCGACGTCGAGGACTATACCCTCTACCTCGTCGACTTCATGGAGTATCTGGGCAGCGACCTGAACGTGATCGCGGTCTGCCAGCCGGCGCCGCTGACATTGGCCGCTACCGCCTATCTGGCCGAGAAGAACCCTGCCGCCCAGCCGCGCACGCTGATCCTGATCGGCGGGCCGATCGATCCCGATGCCGCTGCTACCGATGTGACCGATTTCGGACGGCGCATCACCATGGGCCAGCTCGAGGAGATTGCAACCCAACGGGTCGGGTTCAACCATGTCGGCGCCGGCCGGCTGGTCTATCCCGGCCTGCTGCAGCTCGCCTCGTTCATCACGATGAACGCCGACCGGCACGGCGAGGCCTTCTTCAACCAGATCATCCGCGTCGCAAAGGGTGAGGCGTCGGAACACGACCACCACAACCGCTTCTACGACGAATATCTGGCGGTGATGGACATGACCGCCGAATTCTACCTCTCGACGGTGGAGCGGGTGTTCAAGGGCCGCGAGATCGCCGACAACCGCTTCGTGGTGGCCGGCCACCAGATCGACATCGGCAAGATCACCGACGTTGCGGTCAAGGTGGTCGAGGGAGAGAAGGACGACATCAGCGGCCCGGGCCAGTGTCTGGCCGCGCTGGATCTGCTCACCGGACTGCCTGCTTCGAAGAAGGCCGCGCATCTGGAAGCCCCGCCAGGGCGCGGGCGATCCAGTCCCGTTCAATCAGCGACCGCGACCGCGTCAGGGCCTCGAACGGCGCGCCACGGCCTCAGCCGGGCCGGCGCGCCAGCAGGACGGACCGGCCGACCTGCACGTCGCGGACCGTGACCGAAGCCTTTTCGCATCCGGAGTCGCGGCACAGGCGTTCATAGGCTTCGGGCGACAGGCTGGCGTGATAGACCGGCGCTCCGTCCACCTGCCCCACCGCCTCGGACTCGGTCGCGCCCACGGTCACCAGCAGGTGCCCGCCGGGCGCCAGCGCGGCGACAAGACGCGGGAGCAGCGCGCGCTGTTCCGCGACCGTCAGATGGAAGACCGAATCCCAGCCGATGATCGCGCCCTGCCCCCCGGGAAGGGGCGCGTGGCGCATGTCCGCCAGCACCCAGTCGGCCCCCGGATGCCGCGTCCGGGCCATGGCCAGCATCGCTGGCGCCACATCGATGCCGGTGACCCGGTAGCCGCGGTCGATCAGGTGGTCCGAGATCGGCGCGCCGCTGCCGCACCCCAGATCGAGGACCGGCGCCCCCGGCGCCAGCCCCGCCAGGGCGCGGGCGATCCAGTCCCGTTCAATCAGCGACCGCGACCGCGTCAGGTCCCAGGCTGCGGCCTTGGCCTCGTAAGTGGCGGGCACCGCGCCGTGCAGCCGGATCAGGTCCGCAGGCGACCACATGGAGTCACAGCCCCCGGATCCAGGCCACGATCCGCTCGACCACCGGGTCGGTGCGGCTGGGGCTCATGATGTCGCCGGCAAGGATATGCCCGTTCGGGTCGTCGCCGGGGCCGAGCACCACCGGCACCAGTTCGCTCGGCCCGGCCCAGTCGGCGGCGGCGACCCGGGCCAGACGGGCGTCGATGGTCTTGTCGCTGGTCGAGACCAGGAACAGCGCCGGCACCGTCATCCGCGACAGGTCCAGCCCCCGCACCGCCCGGGTCAGCGCCCCCAGCGGCGCCGTTGCGACCAGCGGATAGGACTGGGTCCAGGTCTCGGCCTGCGCCGGGTTCAGCGGTTCCCAGCCGCGTTCGGCACCGAACAGGACCGGGGCCCAGTGGCGGAACATCGGCCATTCGATCAGCCGCCCGCCCCAGCCGGCGGCGCGGAAGTTCGGCGACAGCAGCACCACGCCAGCCAGCGCCCCGTTCAGCTCGGGCCGGGCGGCCGCGATGGTGGCCAGCGACCCGCCGGTGGAGGTGCCGATCAGCACCACCCGGTCGCCCAGACGCTGGCCGATCGCCACCGCCTCGGCCAGGTCGTCCACCCAATCGGCGACCGTGGCCTCGGCCATCGCCGGGCCGTCCCGGCCATGGCCGGTCAGCCGGGTGAAGTAGAGGTTCGCCCCCAGCGCCGCCGCCACCCGGTCGGGCACCGGGCGCAACTCGCCCTTGGACGCGGAGAAGCCGTGCAGATAGACGATGGCCCAATCGGTCCGCTGCCCCGGGGCACCGGCCCAGACGATCTCCTTCGCGGCATTGGCGCGCAGGCCGGGAACCGCCGCCTCGCGCGCGGCCAGCCAGGCGTCGAGACCCTCGCCCAGGTTCGCCGGGTCGAAGCGCGGCACCAGCGACACCGGCTCGGTCGGGCCGATCCAGTCCAGCACCAGCATCCCGGCCCAGAGCGCGATGGCGATCCCCACCAGCCATTTCAGCAGCGCGATGACGAGGCCGGTCATGCCGCCCCCCCATCTCCTGCTGCGCCATCCCCGACAGCCGCGATCACCTCGGCCACCGCCGCCCCGATCAGCCCGAGGCAGGACGGGGTCGAAAACCGGTGGTCGGCGTCCTTGACCAGCATCAGCCGCAGATCCGGCCCCGTGGCGTGGTCCAGAAGGCTCAGCGCGGTGGCCATGGGCACTTCGGGATCGGCGGTGCCCTGCAGCATCCGCACCGGGAAGGGCAGGCTCAGGGGCGCGCGCAGCACCAGATGATCGCGCCCGTCCTCGATCAACCGGCGGGTGATCAGATAGGGCGCGCCATAGTCCGAGGGGATCTGGATGCCGCCCTCGGTCAGGATCGCGTCCCGTTCCACCTCGCCGAAACCCGCCCACAACAGATCCTCGGTGAAGTCCGGCGCCGCCGCCACGGTGACCAGACCGGCGACCTTGCCGGGCATCGCCCGGGCGATCAGCAGCGCAATCCAGCCGCCCATGGAGGACCCCACCAGCACCACCGGCCCCTCGGTCAGCGCGGTCACTGCCGCCACGGCGTCCTCGGCCCAGTCGCCGATCGCGCCGTCGGCGAACGCGCCCGACGAGGCGCCATGCCCGGAATAGTCGAAGCGCAGGAAGGCCTGCCCGCGCGCCCGCGCCCAGGCCTCCAGATGCAGCGCCTTGGTCCCTTCCATGTCCGACACGAAGCCGCCCAGGAACACCACCGCCGGGCCGGCGCCAGGGCTCAGGTGATAGGCGATCCGGCGCCCCGCTGCGGTATCGAGATACATCGGCCCGGCCATCTGCCCCTGCTCCGCTTCGACTGCGTCCGGCGCCAGATTGCCCCGGCGCCGCGGCCGTGCAAGCGGAAAGCGGACCCTATAGGTTACCATCTTGTCACGTGACTATAGAATCACGTATGGTCCGGGCATGGACGCGATCTTCAAGGCCCTGAACGACCCTGCCCGCCGCGCGATTCTCGACGCGCTGCGCGAACGCGACGGCCAGACCCTTGGCGACCTCGAGGCGCAGATCCCGCTGTCGCGCTTCGGGGTGATGAAGCACCTGCGCGTGCTCGAGACCGCCGGCCTGATCACCACCCGCAAGCGCGGGCGGTTCAAGGACCACTACCTGAACGCCATCCCACTCCAGGAGGTCATCGACCGCTGGATCGAACCCTTCATCGCCAAACCCGCCGCGCAGGCCGTGATCGGCCTCAAGGCCAGACTGGAAGGACAGCCCATGGACCAGACCACCCATCTGAAGCCCGATTTCGTGATGACGACCTTCATCCGCTGCTCGCGCGATGCCCTGTGGGATGCGCTGCAAAGTGCCGAGGCGGTGCCCCATTACCATTTCATCGCCGCCCGGACCGAATCCGACGGCACCACCATGCGCCACTACTTCGACGACGGTACGCTGATGCTGGTCTCGACCCTGATCGAGGCCGAGCCGAAATCGCGGATGGTGACCACCTTCGAACCGAAATGGGATCCCGCGGCGACGCCGTCCCGGGTTGTCTACCTGATCGACGGCGAGGCCGGCCACTGCAAGCTGACCATCGAACACTATGACCTGCGCCACGGTGCCGAGGGAGTCGCCGACGGCTGGGCGCGCTGGACCTCGGGGCTGAAGACCTGGCTCGAGACCGGGTCCGACGCGCGTTTTGCCCGGGCGGCGCCCGCCGGCGCCTGACCCGTCGCGGCCCCGCTTTACCTGTCGGGAAACTGCCTCTTGGTGGCTGGGACCGACCTTGCTAGGATCGACTGACATGTCAGTGGCGACGAACAGCCGGGACCCCTCCCGGCTGCCGATGCCGCGCCGGCATGAAGGGAGGAAACAGATGTTTGTGAGGGAGATTCTGGCCCGCAAGGGCAAGGACATCAAGTCGGTCGAAGCCGTCGACAGCGTCGAGACCGCAGCGGCCGTGATGCGCACCGAACGGGTCGGCGCGCTGATCGTGCGCGATTCCACCGGAACGCTGATCGGACTTCTGTCGGAACAGCACATCGTCTGGGCGATCGCCGATGCCGGCCCGCGCGCGCTTGGCCAGAGCGTGGCCGAGGTGATGGAAAACCGGCCCCTGACATGCTCGCCGGATGACACCGTCGCCCGGGTCGCCCGCCAGATGACCGAGCGGCGGGCCCGCCATGCCCCGGTGGTCGACGGCGGCAAGGTGCAGGGGATCATCTCGATCGGGGACATCGTGAAAGCAAGGATGGAGGAGATGGAGCTGGAACGCGACACGCTGCGCGATCTGGCCATGTCGCACCGCCTGCCCGGCTGACCCCCCACTGTCACCCCGGCTCGGCAGGGGCCGGCCAAATCCGTCCTGCCTCCCCGTCATCCGCCGCCGGACCCTCTGTGCCGGCGTCGCCATGACGGCGCCCGCGAGCCGCTTGACTCGCCCTCCCTCGCGCCGCAAACAGCCCGCCACACCCTACCCGCAACCGGGCGTTCCGTGGGCGCCAGACCGACGAGGAGGCCAGTCATGGCAGACGTCACCCTCACCCTTCCCGATGGATCCAGCCGGGTCTACGCCGCGGGGGTGACCCCCGCCGAGGTGGCCGCCGACATCTCGAAATCGCTGGCCAAGGCGGCGATCTCGGCGCAGGTCGACGGCGTGCACTGGGATCTGCAATGGCCGATCACCGCCGACGCGGCGCTGGCCATCAACACCATGAAGGACGACGCCCCCGCGCAGGAGCTGATCCGCCACGACCTGGCCCACATCATGGCCCGGGCGGTGCAGGACCTGTGGCCCGACGTGAAGGTCACCATCGGCCCGGTGATCGAACGCGGCTGGTACTACGACTTCGACCGTGCCGAACCCTTCACGCCCGAGGATCTGGGCCTGATCGAGAAGCGCATGCGCGAGATCATCGCCGCCCGCGACCCGGTCCGCACCGAGATCTGGGACCGCGACCGCGCCATCGCCCATTACGAATCCCGCGGCGAGCCCTACAAGGTGGAACTGGTCGGCATGATCCCCGAGGGCCAGCCGATCCGGATGTACTGGCACGGGCCCTGGCAGGATCTGTGCCGCGGCCCGCACCTGAGCCATACCGGCCAGGTCCCGGCGGATGCCTTCAAGCTGATGTCGGTGGCCGGCGCCTATTGGCGTGGCGATTCGAACCGGCCGATGCTCCAGCGTATCTATGGCGTCGCCTTCCGCACCCGCGACGAGCTGAAGGCCCATCTCCACTTCCTCGAGGAAGCCGAAAAACGCGACCACCGCCGGCTGGGCCGCGAGATGGGCCTGTTCCACTTCCAGGAAGAAGCCCCGGGCATGGTGTTCTGGCATCCGGACGGCTGGACCATCTACCGGGTGCTGGAAGACTACATGCGCCGCCAGCTGACCCGGGCGGGCTACCGCGAGATCCGCACGCCGCAGGTGGTGGACCGCAAGCTGTGGGAAGCCTCGGGGCACTGGGACAAGTACCGCGAGAACATGTTCATCACCGAGATCGACGAGGAACATGCCAACGAGAAGCGCGTCAACGCGCTGAAGCCGATGAACTGCCCCTGCCATGTCCAGGTGTTCAACCAGGGCATCAAGTCCTATCGCGACCTGCCGCTGCGGCTGGCCGAGTTCGGATCGTGCCACCGCTACGAGGCCCACGGCGCGCTGCACGGGCTGATGCGGGTGCGCGGATTCACCCAGGACGACGCGCATATCTTCTGCACCGAGGACCAGATCGAATCCGAATGCGCGAAATTCATCGCGCTCCTGTCGGCGATCTATGCCGATACCGGCTTCGGGTCGTTCGACATCAAGCTGTCGACCCGTCCCGATGTCCGGGTCGGTTCCGACGAGGTCTGGGACAAGGCCGAGGCCGCGCTGGAAAAGGCGATCCTGAGCGTGCGCAACGACTACGAGATCGACCCGGGCGAAGGCGCGTTCTACGGGCCGAAGCTGGACTTCAAGCTGACCGACGCGATCGGGCGGGAATGGCAGTGCGGCACCTTCCAGGCCGACTTCAACCTGCCCGAGCGGCTGAAGGCCTCGTATATCGGCCCGGACGGCGAGAAGCACCGCCCGGTCATGCTGCACCGGGCCGTGCTGGGATCCTTCGAGCGCTTCATCGGCATCCTGATCGAGAACTATGCCGGCAAGCTTCCGTTCTGGCTGGCGCCGCGGCAGGTGGTGGTGGCCTCGATCGTCTCGGACGCCGACGCCTACGTCGCCGAGGTGACCGAAGCCCTGAAGGCCGCCGGCCTGCGCGCCGAATCCGACACGCGGAACGAGAAGATCAACTTCAAGATCCGCGAGCATTCGGTGGGCAAGGTGCCGGTGATCCTCGCCTGCGGCCAGCGCGAAGTGGCGGAACGGACCGTGACCCTGCGCCGGCTGGGCGACGCAGGAACCGAGACCTTGGCCCTGGACGAGGTCATCGCGCTGCTGAGCCTCGAAGCATTGCCGCCCGATCTGGGCGGCAATGCCCGCGATCAGGTCCACACGAACAAGTCGTAGTCGGTTGCAGCCAGCCCGGTATAATAGTCAACTGCGATGGTGTAATCGACGCCTTCAATGACGTCAAAATAGACCAACTCGTAATCAGTTCCAGCCCCTTCCGAGGATCCGAGCAATGACCCGCTGCGGTCGTAGATGAAGAGGTCCACGTCCTCGGCAGCGGGAAACAGTTCGACTCCCGCGCTTCCGGTCGTCGGGGCGATGTACGCAAAGACGTCGACATCATTCAACGGACCAACATTGCCGCGAAGGGCGATTGGCATCTCACTGTCCAACACGTATCCCGCGGTGCTTTCCTCAACAGCGGGCCGTGCCTCGTAAAACCCGTCAGACTGATAGTGCTTCAGGGGATCGACGCCAGCGGCGGCAACGTCGGGATTTGTCGCCAGATAGAACGACGTGTCAAAGTAGCCGTTAGGATCGCGCCCCTCGCGCCAGCCATAAGTCTGGAAATGTTCATAGGGGTTGATTCCGGCCGCTGCCACGTCAGGGTTGGTGCCGAGATAGAAGCTGGTATCGAAGAACGCATTCGGATCCCGGCCTTCACGCCATCCGTAAACATCATAATGCGCTTCCGGAACCATGTCGGCAGCCAGGACATCCGGATTCTCCGAGTAATAGAAGAAGGTGTCAGGGTGCGCGGTGCCCCGCCCCTCGCTCCATCCGAATTCCACGTAGTGGGTCAGCGGGTTCATGCCGGCGGCGGCGACGTCCGGGTAGGTTTCAAGGTAGAACGAGGTATAAACCAGAGGGTGTGGATTCCTGCCTTCTATCCATCCGTACTCCATGAAATGACTGACGGGATTTACTCCAGCCGCCGCCACATCCGCATTATTCGCCAGATAATAGGACAGGTCGAACAGCTGACTTGGATCTCTGCCTTCTCTCCACCCGAACTCGGCGAAGTGATCAAGTGGGTTCACTCCGGAGGAGAGAACGTCAAGATTCTCCCACAGGTAGAAACCCGTATCGAAGGCCGCGTTCGCCCAGCGCCCCTCAAGCCAGCCGAATTCTGCGTAATGAGTCCAAGGGTCCATACCGGACGATGCAACATCCGGATTCATGAACAGGTAGAAATCGCGGTCGAAAAGCGGATTGGGAGAGTTGGTTGCCATCTGTGCGTTTCCTTCGCTTCAGAGTTCTGCGATCTGACCGGGAACACGGTGCGCACATGCTGCCAAGCACCTGGCCACGCCCGGCTCCCATTCACGGCAGAGTCATTCGGTTTTTCAGGCTGATCGCAAAGCCGCGGCGGCGAAAATTCCTAGACATCGACAGCTAGCTTTGAGAGGTCAAGATGACCCTTTCAAAGACATTCGGCGGCACGATCCCCTGCAATGGGCAGTCTGCCTACGTGGATGAATCGTTACATTCCAATATTAATCATCCAGAAGTGGAGCTTCAAGGTTCATTCCGTTGAAAATGGAGGTCAGAATCTGGGGCGGCCGAGAAATTATGTAGATCGGATCTGCAATTTTATCCCGGGGCCGATCACCTGTCTGGGCCTTCATCGGATCCTCTCGGGGTGAGCATCGGAAGCTCGCCCGAACGCTTCTTCGCGTCGTCCCAGACCTGCCCGAGCTTGCAGCCAGCGGCACCGCGGTTCGTCGTTGCGAACCATTCCCTCGGAACGCATCAGGTCACAGTCACCGCCCCCGACCGGGCGGGGATTGCCGGCTGAAGATTTGTTGGCGGGCCGATAGTCGAACAGCCGTTCCGGACCAGCATCCGCCAGACGCCAATCGGTCCTTGCCTCACCTGTCGGGTGGACCTGTGGGAGAACGGCGGGGGCCGTCGGGTCCGGTTCGCCGGCGGCTGCGGAAGGCGGCCTAGGAAAGCCCCAGCGCCGCCGGGGCGTCCCTGTCCCATCCAAGGAGCATCCGGTCGCCCCGGATCAGCACCGGGCGCTTCATCAGCGTCGGATGCGCCAGCAGCAGGGCGGCCGGGTCGCAGGCCTCGATCTCGGCCCGGGTCGGCGGGTCGGCGCGTACATCGCGGAACGTCACCGCCACCCCCGAAGCCTGCAGCGCGGCGCGCGCCGCCCGGCAGCTGTCGCAGGTCGCAAGACCGATCAACTTCACAGCATCCATTGTCCGACCCTTCCTGATTCATGCCGGCGCCCCGCCGCTGCAGGCCCGCCGGCCTTGTCTTTTTCCCGTTTCATGCTTGTTCTAGAACCGTCTGGAGCCGTGGACGGGGCGTTCATACCCTGCCCGCCGTTCCGGCTGAACGGTTGAGGGGAAGATCGGCCGGGTCCCATGCCCCCGGTCGCAAGACAAGGAGAGACGGGATGCCCACCGGCACCGTGAAGTGGTTCAACGCGACCAAGGGTTACGGCTTCATTGCACCCGATGACGGGGGCAAGGACGTTTTCGTTCACATCTCGGCGGTGGAGCGCGCCGGCATGACGGGTCTGGCCGATAACCAGAAGATCGCTTACGAACTGCGCGAAGGGCGCGACGGACGGTCGTCGGCGACCGAACTGAGACCCTTGGGCTGACCCCTTCAACCCGGTCCGGCGGGACGCCGTACGGACCGGCGGCATGTGACCCTTCCCTGCGATGGAAGACAGACGACGCGGCCCGATCAGAGGGCGGCCGCGACAGGATCAGGCTTCGCGCCCGATCAGCGCCGCGAACTCGCGCCATTCCCCCTTCGACATCCCCGAGGTCTCCTGGGTGACGGTCTCGCCGGCCAGCATCCGGCGCACCGCCTCGAGCCCCTTGGCCGACAACGCCGCCCCACCCAGCCGGTAATCCTCGAACGCGGCCCAGGCCGCCGGCACCCAGTCGGCGACGATCCGGCAGATCGTCTCGGCATAGACGCGGATCTCGTACTGGGCATGGGCATCGGCGCGCAGGCGCAGGAAGTGGAACAGGTTGTGCAGGTCCACCTTCCAGTACCATTGGGTATAGATGTTCGCCGGCAGGTTCATCCGCGCCAGTTCGCGCGCCAGACCCTGCTGGCCCTCCTGGTTCAGCATCGCCTCGTAATGGTCATAGGCGTGCATCGAATCGGCCTTTAGCATCTCCAGCACCCGTGCCGCCTCCTCGCCTTCCAGCACCGCGCCGCGGCCCTGGTTGTTCACCGTGGACTGAGCGGCAAGGTGTTCGGGCGCGGGGATGTAGAATTCGCGGTCCAGGATCGAATAGCGCGCCGAATATTCGTTCACGTTGGCGGTGCGGTGGCGGATCCACTGCCGCGCCACGAAGACCGGCAGCTTCACATGCAGCTTGATCTCGCACATCTCGAAGGGGGTCGAATGCCAGTGCCGCATCAGATAGCGGATCAGCCCCGCATCGTCGCGCGCCTGCTTGGTGCCCGCGCCATAGCTGACCCGCGCCGCCTGCACGATCGCCGCGTCATCGCCCATGTAGTCGATGACCCGCACGAAACCATGGTCCAGCACCGGATGGGGAAGGTAGAGCAGGTCCTCCATCGCCGCCACGGTGGCGCGGCGGGTGACATGGCTCTGGGCCCTTTGCGCCGCGATCGCGTCGCCTTCCCGCCCAGACGGGTTCATCTCGTTCATGTCATCCCTCGTTCCAGTCATCGCAGGCCTTCGGTGTTTGACCTCGGGCCCTGCCCGATGGCACTTCTGGGCGGCGGCACAAGGCTGTGGGCAACCGGCCTCAATCCTGGGGATAAGCCCGGCTGCAGACTTGGACACGTCGCGACTCGGCCTGCCGAGATCTGCATCTATTGCGCTTCTCAACGCAGGCTACAACATCGTGTGGTCGGGTAAAGCGGGCGAACCCGATTCCGCGCAGAATCTTGTGGATATCGTCTGGCACTGCAAGCAAAGCGAGAAACAGGGATGAAAGTCAGATACCTGCACACCATGGTCCGGGTGAAGGACCTGGACGCCTCGATGGCCTTCTACAAGCTGCTCGGGCTCGAGGAGACGCGGCGCATCGACAACGAGGGCGGCCGCTTCACGCTGGTCTTCATGGCGCCGCCGGGGCAGCCGGAATGCCCGGTCGAACTGACCTACAACTGGGACGGCGACGACGGCCTGCCTTCGGACAGCCGGCACTTCGGCCACCTCGCCTATGGGGTCGAGAACATCTACGAGATGTGCGCCTTCCTGCAGGCGAACGGCGTCACCATCAACCGCCCGCCCCGCGACGGGCGCATGGCCTTCGTGCGCTCGCCGGACAACGTGTCGGTGGAACTGCTGCAGATCGGCGAGGCGCTGCCGAAGCAGGAACCCTGGGCAAGCATGGACAGCACCGGGCACTGGTAAGGCAGGGCGTCGCCAGGGAGACAGCGGCCAGAGCGGGTCGCCCGAAGGGGCGAAAGCCGGCAGGACCGGGACACGGGCGGCGCCGTGGCACGGTCAGAAGCCGCTCGCCGGCAGGGCCGCGCACCGGGCACGCCCGGGAATCGCTGTCACGCCCGGATCCCTGTCAGCGTGGGTCCATGGCGAAGCCGCGGCACGGTCAAAGGCATGTCAGGGGCGAAGACCTGCGCCTGCCAGGGCCGGATCGGCGTCATGCGGCAGGTCTGTGACAGGGGCCGGCCGCAGCCGGGTTCCGGGATCCCTCCCGGTGGGACGCGGGCCGTTCTGGCCGGCGTCGGCGCGTCGGCCCTTCTGGGCCGGGCGCAGGCATCACCCGAGGGTGAGGCAGCTGCAGATCACCTCGCGGTGTGGCGTCAGTAGATATATCGGATCTGGTCGGTCCAGTACCGCTCCATCCGGCGCAGCGCGCTGGTGATGTCCTGCACGCCGGTGGCACCGAACACGCCGCGGCTTTCCAGCCCCTCGGCATGGCGGGCGAACAGCTCGCCCATCACCTTGCGGATCTCGCGGCCGCGCTCGGTCAGCTTCACCCGCACCGAACGCCGGTCGATCTGGCAGCGCTGGTGGTCCATGAAGCCCATCTCGACAAGCTTCTTCAGATTGTACGAGACGTTCGAGCCCTGATAATAGCCGCGCGTCTTCAACTCGCCCGCGGTGACTTCGTTGTCGCCGATGTTGAACAGCAGCAGCGCCTGCACCGGGTTGATCTCGAGGATCCCGACGCGTTCGAACTCGTCCTTGATGACATCCAGCAGCAGCCGGTGCAGACGCTCGACCAGCGCCAGCGCATCGAGGTAGCCGCTCGTCACGGTCTGACCGGCCTCGTCCGGCAGTTTGGGGTGGACACTCATGGCAATCTCCAACCAGGAACACTGGCCGGAACCATCGGGGGATTTCCCCAAAATTGCGTTAAGTCCGAGCCGCTTGCTGCCTAACCCTTGGGCAGGGCCGCCTGATGGGCGGCAATCTTGCCGATCAGGGCGTCATAGCGCGGCGGGGTCGCCGACTGGCCGCTGACCCACTGGTAGAGGTCGTGGTCGTTCTCGGCCAAGAGCGCGTCATAGAGATCGAGCTCGGTTGGCGCCATCCCCGTCAGCTGGGTGTCGGCGAAGGCGCCCAGGATCAGGTCCATCTCGCGGATGCCCCGCCGCATCGAGCGCATCTTCATCCGCTTCAGCCGTGCCTCCGGCGTCTCTCCGGTTCCGTCCATCGGCTCGTCCCTTCCTTCTGCCGGGGCCCGCGCCCGGCCCGCCGGCGCACCACACCCGGCCAATCCGTCCCCCGGCCGGGCGGCGGAGGCCAGAGTCAGGCTTGAACGCCTTCGGCCGGCACCCTAAGCATGCCATGCCAGCATGACAACCGGAGACCAAGATGAGCTTCCTGTCCGAGACCCTCGCCCGCGTGAAACCGTCGCCCACGATCGCGGTCACCAACAAGGCTCGGGAACTGAAGGCTGCCGGGAAGGACGTGATCGGACTCGGCGCCGGCGAACCCGATTTCGACACCCCCCAGAACATCAAGGACGCCGCCGTCCGGGCCATCGCCGAAGGCAAGACCAAGTACACCGCGGTGGACGGCATCCCCGAGCTGAAGGCGGCGATCTGCGCCAAGTTCAAGCGCGACAACGGGCTCGACTACACGCCGGCGCAGGTGACCGTGGGGACCGGCGGCAAGCAGGTGCTCTACAACGCGCTGATGGCGACCCTGAACCCCGGCGACGAGGTGGTGATCCCCGCCCCCTACTGGGTCAGCTATCCCGACATGGTGCTCTTGGCGGGCGGCGAGCCAGTGATTGCCGAGGCCTCGTCCCAGACCGACTACAAGCTCACCCCCGACCAGCTGGAAGCGGCGATCACGCCCAAGACCAAGTGGCTGATCTTCAACTCGCCGTCGAACCCGACCGGCGCCGCCTATACCCGCGAGGAGATCGCCGCCCTGACTGAGGTGCTGCTGCGCCATCCCCATGTCTGGATCATGTCCGACGACATGTACGAGCATCTCGTTTACGACGATTTCGAATTCACCACCCCGGCGCAGGTGGAACCCGCGCTCTACGACCGCACCCTGACGGTGAACGGCGTGTCGAAGGCCTATTCGATGACCGGCTGGCGGATCGGTTATGCCGCCGGGCCCGAGCCGCTGATCAAGGCGATCGGCAAGATCCAGTCGCAATCCACCTCGAACCCCTGCTCGATCAGCCAGTGGGCCGCGGTCGAGGCGCTGAACGGGCCGCAGGACTTCATCCCGGTCAACAACGAGATGTTCAAGCGCCGCCGCGACATGGTCGTGGCCATGCTGAACGAGGCCGAAGGCATCATCTGCCCGAAGCCGGAAGGGGCGTTCTATGTCTATCCGATGATCGGCGGCTGCATCGGCAAGACCTCGGCCGGCGGCACCCTGATCAGCGATGACGAGGTCTTCGCCACCGCGCTGCTCGAGGAAACCGGCGTCGCCGTGGTGTTCGGCGCGGCCTTCGGGCTCAGCCCCTGCTTCCGGATCAGCTATGCCACCTCGGACGAGGCGCTGAAGGAAGCCTGCGGCCGGATCCAGGGCTTCTGCGCGTCCCTGACCTGAGCCGACAGCGCCGCCGGGTGGCAAAAGTTTTGCGAAAACTTTTGCTCCCGGCCGCGCCGGTGCGCCCGGTTCAGGCGACCGCGGCCCGCAGCGCCGGAACCGCGCGGTACCAGAACCGGTGCATCATCGACGCCGCGGCCAGGAACAGGCCGAGCGCCAGACCGATCCAGATCCCGACCCCGCCCCAGCCGGCGCGGAACGCCAGCAGATACGCCACAGGCGCCGCCACCCCCCAGTAGCTGGCGGCGGCATAGATCATCGGCCAGCGGGTGTCCTGCACCCCCCGAAGCAGGCCCAGCGCGATCACCTGGGCGGAATCCGCCACCTGGAACAGCGCCGCCGCCGCCAGGAAGGCGGTGCCCAGCGCGATGATCGCCGGCCGTTCCGGATCGTCCGGCGACAGGAACAGGCCGATCAGCGGTCCCGGCAGGGTCACGAACAGGATCACGCTCAGCGCCGCCGCGACCGCCGACAGGGTCATCGTCGCAAGGGCCGCAAGTCGCAGCCGCTCGGGGTCGTCGCGTGCATAGGCCTGCCCGGCCCGGACCGTTGCCGCCTGCCCCAGCCCAAGCTGCACCATGAAGGTGGCCACGCAGAGTTGCAGCGCGATCCCGTGGGCCGCCAGCGGCAGGGTGCCGACCCAGCCCATCATCACCGACGCGGTCGAGAACAGCGCCACCTCGGCCAGCGAGGTCAGCGCGATCGGCCAGCCCAGCCGGAACACCGCGCCAAGCGCCGCCCAGTCCGGCCGCCACAGCCGCACGAACAGCTGGTGCGCCGGCTCGCGCCAGACGGCAAAGACCGCCAGCGCCACCGCGGCGAAGACGTTGCTGACCACCGCGCCGATCGCCGCGCCGATGATGCCCAGTTCCGGCGCGCCCAGATGGCCGAAGATCAGCACCCAGGCGACCAGCCCGTTCACCACCGCCGAGGCCAGCGTCACCCACAGCACGACGCGCGCATGTTCCAGCGCGGAAAGGTAGCTGCGGAACAGCATCACCACGAGCGCCGGGACCAGGCTCCAGATCGCGATGGCGAAATAGCGATCGGCCAGCGCCGCGACCTCGGGGGTCTGGCCCAGCAGCGCGAACAGGTCGGGGATGGCGAGGCAGGCCGGCAGCACCACCGCGGCAAAGCCCATCGAGGCCCAGAGCCCCATCCGCGTCACCCGGCGCACCTGCACCTCGTCACCCGATTCCGCCGCCGCCGCGACCAGCGGCATCACCGCGAAGGCGAAGCCCGAGCCGAACACGATCAGCACGATCAGCACCGAGGCCGCCACCGCCTGCGCCGCCAGTTCGGCGACGCCGTAGCGGCCCAGCAGCAGGGTGTCGGTGACGTGGATCACCAGCTGGCCCAGCTGGCTGCCGACCAGCGGCAGCCCGAGCGTCAGCGTGGCCCAGAGATGGGCGGGAAAGGACATCGGCGCGGTCATGGCGCCGGCTTATCCGGGCCGGGCCGCCGTCTCAAGCGCCGAAGTCTTTGCCAGACTGCGAAAGCCGGGCGCTACTGGACCTCGACATAGCGGCGCATCAGCACCCCGAGGTTCGACTGGCGCCGCGCGCGGAGCGTGTCGTCGGCCCCGGCGCTGGCACCGGGGACATAGCGGATGCCGCCGACGAACTCGTCATAGCTGGGCACGCCGCGGTAATCCTCCATCGCCACGCCATAGTCGAGGAAGACGCTGAAGTTGCCCCAGCGGCGGCCGCGGTACTCGGTCCCGGCGCCCCAGACCGCGCCGTCCAGGTCGCCCTGGATCGCCGCCGAGATTGCCCAGTTCGGGGTGGCGTAGATGGTCGCCTCGGCCAGACCGTAGAGCGAGGATTCGGACCGCCCGCGCACGTCGTCGGCATCCTCGACCAGCTGCACCCCGCCCAGCGCGCGCAGGTCGAAGGTCTCGTGCAGGGACTGCAGCGCATAGGCCAGTTCCCAGCTCGTGCTCAGCTCGTCCGAACTGCGTACCCGCGCCCCGAAGCCATGGCGGAGGTCGCCGACCCGCCGGCCATAGGCCAGCTCCAGCCCGTAATCGGCCGGATAGCTGCCGTTGAAGTCGTTGTTCGTGGCGCCCAGTTCCAGCGCGGCACGCAGCTGCCCGTCGCCCAGCCCCCAGTTCAGCGCCGAGGTCAGCCGGATGATGTCGTTGTCCAGGCTTTCGTCCGGGTTGTCGGGATCGGTCACCTCGTCCCGGGCGGAATAGGCAAACCCGCCGTCGAAGGTCACGCCCTCGGCCCGCACCGCGCTGGCAGCCAGTGCCGCCACGGCGACCAGGGCCGCAGCGCCGGCAAGGGTTCTCGTGCTCTGCATCCTGCGCGCTCCGCTTCGTCTCACCAGATGTAGTGGCACGCGGCCACGGCGCCCGCAACCTTTCAGCAGGCCGGATTGTCGGGACTGTGACATGGCGCTAGGATCGGCCAATTCCACCGGGAACGAGCAGGACACCCACAGCACCATGGCCGACGATCTCCTCTCCGGCGCCAGCGCCGACGGCGCCTATGACGCCTCCTCCATCGAGGTCCTCGAGGGGCTGGAACCGGTGCGCAAGCGCCCGGGCATGTATATCGGCGGCACCGACGAACGCGCGCTCCACCATCTGGTGGCGGAAGTGCTGGACAACGCCATGGACGAGGCCGTCGCCGGCCACGCCAACCGGATCGAGATCGAGTTCCACGCCGACCATTCCGTCACCGTCCGCGACAACGGCCGCGGCATCCCGGTCGACCCGCACCCCAAGTTCCCCGGCAAGTCGGCGCTCGAGGTGATCCTCTGCACGCTCCACGCGGGCGGCAAGTTCTCGGGCAATGCCTACCAGACCTCGGGCGGCCTGCACGGGGTCGGCGTCTCGGTGGTCAACGCGCTCTCGGACCACCTGCGCGTCGAGGTCGCCCGCAACCGCACGCTCTATGCCCAGGAGTTCTCCCGCGGCCTGCCCCAGGGACCGCTGGCCGAGGTCGGCCCGGCCCCGAACCGCCGCGGCACCACCGTGACCTTCCACCCCGACGGCGAGATCTTCGGCCACCAGAAGCTGAAGCCCGCCCGCCTGTTCCGCATGGCCCGGTCCAAGGCCTATCTGTTCTCGGGCGTCGAGATCCGCTGGAAATCCCGCGTCGACGACGGCGAGACCCCGCTCGAGGCCAGCTTCCACTTCCCCGGCGGCCTGGCCGACTACCTGGGCGACACCATGGGCGGCGCCCTGACCTATGCCGAGCGTCCTTTCGCCGGGAAAGTCTCGTTCGAAAGCCGCTTCAACCTGCCCGGCTCGGTGGAATGGGCGATCAACTGGACCCCCCAGCGCGACGGCTTCCTGCAGAGCTATTGCAACACCATCCCCACCCCCGAGGGCGGCACCCACGAGGCCGGCTTCTGGTCGGCGATCCTGAAGGGCATCCGCGCCTATGGCGAGCTGGCGAACAACCGCAAGGCCGCCAACATCACCCGCGAGGATCTGGTCTCGGGCGGCTGCGCGCTGGTCTCCTGCTTCATCCGCGACCCGGAATTCGTCGGCCAGACCAAGGACCGGCTCGCCACCGCCGACGCCGCCCGGCTGGTCGAGGGCGCAGTCCGGGACCATTTCGACCACTGGCTCGCCACCGACACCCGCTCGGCCGGGGCGATCCTCGACTTCCTCGTGCTGCGCGCCGAGGAACGCCTGCGCCGCCGCGCCGAGAAGGAGACCGAACGCAAGTCGGCCACCAAGAAGCTGCGCCTGCCCGGCAAGCTGGTCGACTGCACCGATCAGGCCAAGGGCGGCACCGAGATCTTCATCGTCGAAGGCGACAGCGCCGGCGGCTCGGCCAAGATGGCGCGCGAGCGCAAGACCCAGGCGCTGCTGCCGCTGAGGGGCAAGATCCTCAACGTGCTCGGCGCCGCCTCCTCGAAGCTGGGCCAGAACGCCGAGATCTCGGATCTCTGCCAGGCGCTCGGCGTCGGCATGGGCACCAAGTTCCGGCTCGACGACCTGCGCTACGAGAAGGTCATCATCATGACCGATGCGGATGTGGACGGGGCGCATATCGCCTCGCTGCTGATGACCTTCTTCTTCACCCAGATGCGCCCGCTGATCGACCACGGCCACCTCTACCTCGCCTGCCCGCCGCTCTACCGGCTGACCCAGGGGGCGAACCGGGTCTATGTGGCGGACGATGCCGAGAAGGCGGTCTGGTTGGCCAAAGGTCTGGGCGGCGCCAAGGGCAAGGGCGGCAAGATCGATGTGCAGCGCTTCAAGGGCCTGGGCGAGATGGACGCCAAGGACCTGAAGGACACCACCATGAACCCGGCCACCCGCCGGCTGATCCGCGTCTCGATCGACGACGAGGAACCGGGCGAGACCGACGACCTGGTCGACCGCCTGATGGGCAAGCGCCCCGAGAAACGGTTCGAGTACATCACCGACAACGCAAGGTTCGTGGAGGAGGAGGAGCTGGACGTCTGAGCGCCGGAGTTCCCCTTGCCTCCACCCGAGATGAATTGATGACGGAGATTTCAGCATGGTGTCGATCGGGGGCAAACCGGAGATGACGGGCGAGACCGGCTCCCGTCCGGGGGGCGGGCGGCGCCTTGACGCCCTGACCGGCCTGCGCTTCTTCGCAGCCGCCGCCATTGTGCTGCATCATCTGCCGGGAACCTTCGGCATCCAGCACGGATACCTCGGCAAGGTTTCCCTCGCACAGGGTGTGAGCGTGTTCTTCGTGCTGTCGGGCTTCGTCCTGTTCTATGCCTATCCACAGCTCGACACCCTGCGCGAGGTCCGCCGCTTCCTCGTGGCGCGCGTCGCAAGGGTCTGGCCGCTGCACGTGCTGACCCTTCTCGCGGCGGTCCTGATCAAGGGGCCCTTTGAACTCTCGACCTTCCTGGCCAACTTCTTCCTGCTCCAGTCGTGGATTCCGAAGGCCGGCTATTTCTTTGGCTACAACGCGGTCAGCTGGAGCATCTCGACCGAATTCGCCTTCTACCTGTTCTTCCCGATCCTCCTGCTGCACTTCCGCCATGACTGGTGGTGGAAGCTCCTCGCCTGCGCGTCCTTCTCCTTCGCCCTGGCACTCTACGTTGGCGCAATGGACGTTCCGAAGTTCGACGGCAACATGAAGACCGTGGTGATGCAGGGCTTCGTGATGACAAATCCCCTGGCCCGACTGTTCGAGTTCGTGCTGGGCATGTGCTGTGCGCATCTGTGGCTCAAGACGGTCCCGCGCGGCGGGATCGCGGTCTGGACCCTTCTCGAGGTGACGGCCGTTGCCTTCCTCCTGTTCAACGTGACCATCATCCTGAAGCCTGTCGTGCCCCATCTCCCCGCGACCGACGCTGTCAGATTGTGGGCCGCCCTGAATATCTCCGCGGCCCTGCCGGTGGCCATCCTCTTGCCGATCCTCGCCACCGGGCGCGGGCTCATCTCCGGGTTTCTGGGGTCTCCGGTCGTGCGCTTCATGGGGGATGTGTCGTTCTCGATCTACATGACCCACCAGCTTCTGCTGATCCCGTTCAGGAAGGACCATTTCGCGATCCTGCCGGTGCCGGCGCAGATCGCGCTCTATCTCGCCGTGGTGGTGCTGCTGTCCGCGGCCCTGCATGTCTGGTTCGAACTCCCCTGCCAGCGCGCGATCCGGCGCCGGTTCGGAGGCGACAGGACCGGGGCCGAGCGCCCGGGCAGCCCGGTGCCGAACGCCGTGCCGGCGGCCGCATCCCCGTCCGGCGTCTCGACCCTCGCACCCTGACCGCGCCCCCCGGGCCGGCCGGCGGCGCCTGCCGGCCGGCCCGGGGCCGGCGCCAGGGTCAGCCTGGGACGTCTGCCCGCTTCGGCACCGCGTCCTGGAACTCGGGGAAGCTCTTCCAGGCTGGCTCGACCGGCGGCACGCCCGGGCGCGGGGCATAGGGCGAGGGCCCGTCGGGGCCGGGGATGTAGCGCGGGCAGTTCGGGAAGATCGCCCGCGCCTGCACCCGGACCAGAAGCTGCGCCCCGGTGAAGCTGCCGATCAGCGGGTCGTCCCGGGCCACGGTGGCGCTGCCGTTGACCCGCAGCCGCGCCGTCCGCTCGCCCATGGCAATGAACAGCAGCCCGACCGCGGGATTGACCAGGATGTTGCCGAGGCTCCTGAACATGCCGTTGCCGTCATAATCGGGAAAGGCCAGTTCCGCCGGCCCGGTCACCCGCACGAAGCCCGGCATCCCGCCCTTGAACGAACAGTCGGGCCGCCCCTCGGCATCGGCGGTGGCCAGGAAGAAGAAGCCGGCCGTCTCGATGAAAGCCCGGTCGCCCTCGCTGAAGGCCTGGCGCAGGGTCACGGCCTCCAGCCGGTCGGCGATCCGGCGGCTGTCGAAGGCGTCCTGCAGGCGGCGGTGGCCCTCGTGGTAAAGGCGGCTGGCATCCATTGGTGATCCTCCCTTGCCCGGCAGGCTATCATGCCGCCGGTTCCAGGGCGACGGCGCTGCGGTGGCTGCGGCTCGCGCCGGCGTCAACGGTATCTGCACCGTCGCCGCAGACGCAGGCCCGCCCGACGCGAGCGAATCCAACCGGCTATCAGTGCCCGGCCTCCACTTGGGGCCAGGCGGCGTTACCGGCGCCACGGCAACCCATCGGGCCGCGGCTCGGGCCCGGCGATACCCGAAGTCGAGGGGGAAGCTGCAATCGCCAAGGCGACCACGAAGCGCTCCTTTCGAACTACTGTGACCCCTGTGATAGACTGGCTCGGAATCGGGTGCGGGAGCGCCGACCAAAACGGCCGAGCGGCAGGCGAGGGACGCAAGGATGGAAGTGCTCAAGCTGATCGTCAGCGCGCTGACGCCGCTCACGGTAGCGGTCGTCGGCTTCTTCCTGAACCAGCGTCTCAAGAGAATTGACGACGCCCAATGGCAGAGTCGCAAGATTGTCGAGAAACGGCTCGATCTCTACGACAAGATCGCGCCCGACCTGAACGCGATCTACTGCTTCATGATGTGGATCGGGTACTGGAAGGAGATTTCTCCGGCCGAGGTGATCCAGACCAAGCGCCGGCTGGACAAGGTCGTCAACATCTACCGGCACCTGTTGTCCGAAGAATTCTACACTGCCTACAATGCGTTCATCCACCTCTGTTTCCAGACCTATTCCGGCAAGGGCCACGATGCCCGCATCCGGTCGAAGATCGACAGCCACTGGGGCGACCGCCGGGCCGCGAGCGAAAAATGGGATGACACATGGACGCCGCTTTTCCTGCCCGACGCCGAACCGGAGCGCGCGGATTTGCAGGCGGCCTACTTCGCCGCCACTGACCGGCTCAGGGCCTGCATCGGCATCTGATTAGCCTTTCTCCGGCATGGCAGGCAGACTTGCCCGCGGCCCCGGCCTCTGCGATCACCGGGGGGACCGGCCTGGCCACACCGGCCCAGCCCGGACCGCCCGCCCCGGACCGCCCGCCTCGGACTTTCAGCACGGACAGGACCATGACCCGCTTTCTTCTCGCCGCCCCGTTTCTTGCCCTTGCCACCGCCGCGTGCGCCACGCCGATCCCGATGTTCAACGCCACCTGCGGCGACAGCACCGACGTCCATGCCGACGAAGGCGGGCCGCTCTATATCGACGGCCAGGTGGCGGTGACCAAGGCGGTCGGAGAAAGCGCCTACGAGGCGACCCACAAGGGCACCACCGTCTCGGTCGTGGTCTTCCCCGACAACTCGCTCGAGGTCCGCTTCGCCGATCCCGACGGCGAAGCCGGCCTCTGCCGGCTCGGCGCGCTGTAACCGCCGGCCCCGGCACGGGCCGCGCTGGCCCTTGCCGGGCCGGCGGCCTATCCTTCCGGCCATGCGCCTGCGCCGCCGCCTCCTCGCCCTTGCCATCCTTGCCCTTGCCGGCTGCGCCAGCCGGCCGCTGACGCCGGCCGAAACCGCCTTCACCGCCACGGTGCAGGGCCCGGCGCTGGACACCGCCGCCGTCACGGTCACGAAGGGCGCGCTGATCGCGGGCTTCCCCGGCAGCCGCAAGCCGCGCCCCTACGCCACCTGCCGCGAGCGGATCTGGCCGCCCGAGACCACCAGGACGGTCCGCTGGACCGTGGCCGGCTTCGCGCTCCGCGACCGGCTCTATGTCTCGCAGCGGAAATGGCGCGACGACTTCCTCGCCGGCTATCCCGGCACCCTGCCGCTGACCGACGCCATGTTCCTCGCCCACGAGCTGACCCATGTCTGGCAATGGCAGCACAAGGACCGGACCGGCTATTCCGCCTTCCGCGCCGCCTCGGAACATGGCGAAAGCGACGACCCCTACCGGTTCGAGATCACCCCGGGCAAGGCGTTCCTCGCCTATGGCTATGAACAGCAGGCGGCGCTGGTCGAGGAATTCGTCTGCTGCCGCGCCCTTGACCCGGCGGGCGGGCGCACCGAACGGCTCTACGCGCTCCTGAAACCCGACTTCCCCGGCCTGGCCCGGCACAGCCGCGCCGAAGCCGTCACGCTGCCCCGGAAGGACACCGACACCACCGGCATCTGCGCCGGCTGAGCCCGCCTCAGCCCAGCCCCTTCAGCACGCCGTCGACCATCAGCCAGACCGACAGCACCGCCAGCAACCCCTCGATGAGCGCGCGATAGACCCGGTCGGGCAGCCAGTGCGACAGCCGCTTGCCCAGCACCACGCCGCTGACCGCCACCACCGCCATCACGGCGAACAGCGCCGGCTCGACCGCCGACAGCATCCCCACCGCGGCATAGGACGGCAGCTTGAAAAGGTTGATCGCCGCGAAGGTGATCGTGGTGGTGCCGGCGAAGGCCATCTTCTCCAGCCGCTGCGGCAGCACGAAGGCCTGGAACGGCGGCGCCCCGGTATGCGAGATGAAGCTGGTCATCCCCGTGAGGACCCCCCAGAACACGCCCCGGCGGGCGTCGAAGGGCCGGGTCAGCGGCGGCGCCCGGCGGATCACCCGCACCGCCACCTGCGCCGAATAGGCGAAGCCGATCAGCCCGACCAGAAACGTGGTCAGCGCCACCGACAGCAGCGGCGCGACGAAGGTGGCCAGGATCACCCCGGCGAGCCCGGCGGGGATCAGCACCGCGAGGTTCTGCCGCGAGAAGTCCCGGCGGAACAGCCAGACGCCGACCACGTCGCTGACGATGTAGATCGGCAGAAGCGTGCCCGCGGCGCGCAGCGGATCCATCCACAGCGACAGGATCGGCACCGCCAGCGCCCCGGCCGAGGCCAGCCCGCCCTTCGACATCCCCACGATCAGGGCCGCCACCGCGAACAGGCCGAGATGTTCCATGCGTCCTCCCCGGCCGCGACCCGCCCGATGCCCGGCCCGATGCCAAGCCCGACGCCGCCCGAACCGTGCCGCGCCGCACCCTGCGCCGGCCCGCCGCCCGCCGCAAGGGGCCGGAACGCCGGTGCCGCAGCCGGGGCATCTTGCGTTCCGGCCAAAGCCGGGGAAACTGCGCGCGACAGCGGCCGCAGGACGCGCGCCGCGCAGGGCATCGGCGCCGGCAGCGGCCGGACCGGGACAAAGGGACAGCGCATGACCACGACGGCACCCACATGGACCGACGAGAAGGCCGGTCGCGTCGCCTCGGCGCTGGTGACCTATGGCCAGATCGGCTTCTGGATCCAGCTCGTGTTCCTGATCGTCGTGGTGATCCTCGGCGGCTATGTGTTCCGCATCATCGGCGGCGCGGCGAATCTCGACAACCTGCTGGCGACCCTGGGCCTGATCCTGCCGATCTTCACCACGATCTGGTGCCGGCACTATCTCGGCCTCGGCCGCCGGCTCGAGGATGCGGTGAACGGCCCCGGCCCCGAGACCATCCTCCGCCGCGCCTGGATCGGGGTCTGGGCCGGGGTGCTGGGCACCGTGGTCTCGCTCCTGTCGCTGTTCGGCGCCGCCTCGTCCCTGCTGGTCACCATGCTGGCGAATCCCCAGGTCGGGATCCAGGTCTCGCCGGCGGCCGGGGCCAGCTCCTATTCGGTCTCGGCGATCGATGCGGTCAGCCTGATGGCGCTGGTCCTCACCCTCGCCTCCGAACTTCTGGTGGTCGCCATCTCGCTGCGGCTGGTGTTCCTGCTGATCGCCCCGGCCCGCACCGACACCGGCGCATGAGCCTGCCCCCCCTGCCCGACCCCGCGCCCGCCGCCACGGCGACGGCGTCGCCGGCGGTGCGCGCGGCCGCGATCCTTGCCATCGTCGCCCTGTCCATCGCGGCGCTCAGCATCGGGGCGCGCTTCTTCGTCCCGATCGTCGAGGCGCTGCTGGTCTGGTTCATCCTCAAGGGCCTCGCCCGGGCGATCGAACGGACCCCCGGGTTTCACGGGCGGATCAGCCACGGCGCCGCGGTCGCCCTCGCCGCGACCCTGATCCTGTTCCTCGGCCTTCTGGCCACCTACAGCGGCGTGCGCAGCGTGCTCAGCGCCGGGTCGCAATCGGTCAACCTGCAATCCAGCCTCGATCCGGTCATGGCCCGCATCGCCGGCTCGCTCGGCGCCGATGCCGGGCTGATGCTGGACCGCATCCTCGAACAGATCGGGGTTGAGACCCTGATGCAGCAGGTGGTGCTGGGCTTTCTCGGGCTGATCAACCAGTTCGGGGTGGTGGCGATCTACGTCGCCTTCCTGCTGGTCGACGAACCCTATGTCCCGGCCAAGCTCCGTGCCCTGTTCCCCGACCCGGCCCGGCGCGCCCGGGTCGAAGCCCTGCTGGCCGAGATCGGCCAGCAGGTCGGCGCCTATCTGTGGATCATGACCCGGCTCAGCTTCATGACCGCCGCCTTCAGCGCCGTGGTGATGCTGGCGATGGGGCTGAAGTTCACCCTGTTCTGGTCGATCCTGATCTTCGCGCTGAACTTCATCCCCACCATCGGCACCATCCTCGGCACCCTGTTGCCCGCCGCCTATGCCCTGGTGCAGTTCGGCGAGATCCAGCCGGCGCTGATCCTCGCCCTCGGCATCGGCGTGGTGCAGTTCGTGATCGGCAACATCGTCTTTCCCCGCCTCGCGGGGAATTCGCTGAACCTCAGCCTGTTCGTGACGATCTTCTCGCTGTTCTTCTGGGGCGCGCTCTGGGGCTCCACGGGGATGTTCCTCGCCGTGCCGCTGACGGCAGTGCTGGTGATCGTGCTGGGCCGCTTCCCGACGACCCGGCCGGCGGCGATCCTGCTGTCGAAGACCGGGGTGATCGCCGCCCCGGCCGAGACCGCCCGCCTGCGGCCCTGACCCGCACACGCCCGACCCCGGATCATCCGCCCGCGGTCGTCGGGCGCCGCAGCCCGCCAAAGGCGTGTCGGAAGCCCGTCACCGGTCCGACGCAAGTCCGATGGAAGTCCGATGAAAGTCCGATACGACTTTCTCGCCTTTCCAGACACTTGCAACCCGGACCGGCAGCCGCGGTCCGACCGCCGGTTGACGCCCCGCCCGGCGACCGGCGACACTGCCGCCGACCCCCGGACCGAAGGCCGCCCGATGCGCAGCTATGCCGAAATCCACGCCCTCGCCGCCGCCCGCCACGGCGGGGCGGAGACGCTCGAGGCCCGGCTCACCCGGCCCCAGCCGGCTGAAATCCTTGCGGAAATTCCGGAAACCCGCTGGCTCGCCCAGTTCGCCCGGACGATCTTCGCCGCCGGGCTCGCCTGGCAGGTGGTCGACCGGAAATGGCCCGGGATCGAGGACGCCTTCCACGGCTTCGCCATCGACCCGCTGGCGATGATGGACGACGACTGGCTCGACACCCTGCTGGCCGACGCCCGGGTCATCCGCAGCGCCCCCAAGATCCTCGCCATCCGGGACAATGCCATTCTTTTTCAAGAACTTAGGTCAGACGGCGGCGCCCCGCGCGTGTTCGCCGACTGGCCCTCGACCGACTTCGCCGGGCTGCTCGAGATGCTGAAACTCCGCGGCGCCCGGCTCGGCGGCAGCACCGCCGCCTATGCCCTGCGCCAGATGGGCCGCGACAGCTTCATCCTGTCCCGGGACGTCACCGCCCGCCTCATCGCCGAAGGCGTCATCGACAAGCCCCCCGGCTCGAAGGCCGCGATGCGCGCGGTGCAGGGCGCCTTCAACACCTGGATGGCCGAGTCGGGCCGGTCCCTGACCGAGATCAGCCGCACCCTCGCCTGCTCGATCTGACGCCCCTTTTCGCCGCGGGATCAGGGCTGTATGGTCCCGCCGACCCCCGAACTCCTGCGAGTCCCACCATGCGCCGTGCCGTCGCCCCGCTTCTGATCGCCAGCCTCGCCGCCGCCGGCCCCGGATCGGCCGGGGAACGCAGCTGCAAGACCTCGATCGAGGGCACGATCAGCGAGATCACCTATGACAGCTCGGACGACGCGGTGGCGCAGAACCGCAGCTTCAGCGAACGCGCCTGGGCGATGTTCGGCAACGACACCTGCCCCGGCTACGTCACGCTGCGCGCCATGACGCCCGAACTCACCGACGCGGAACGCGGGCCGTTCTGCCTGCTCTACGACGCCGAGGAAAAGACCTTCACCGGCTTCTCGCAGGGCGAGCGCGACCGCTACCTGCTCTGCACCGAAAGCCGCAGCTTCTGCGAAAGGGTCAATGCCGGCACCGACGCCGCGCTCCGGGTCGCCGGGCTGGGCGAGGACGCCAGCGCCGCCGATGCCGCCGGCGCTGCGGCCGATGCGGCGCTGAATGGTCCCACGGCGGTGCAGCAGGGCTACGAGACCGTGCGCGACACCGCCGCGGGCGCCACCATCATCACCGGCACCGGCGCCGGGATCTCCAGCGCGCTCAGCAGCGCCGGCACCGCCGCCATGGCCGCCGTCACCGCCCCGGCGGCGCTGGCCGCCGCGGCGGTCTCGGTGGTGGCGGTCGGCGGCGCGGTCTATGTCTGCCACTGAGCCCGCCGCCCGCGCCGGTCAGATGTCCTGCCCGGTCTGGATCGTCTGCAGGAAGGCCAGCAGGTCGGCGATCGGATAGCTGGTCAGCATCGGCTGGCCGCTGGGCAGCGGCACCAGCACCTTGGCGCCATCGAGGAACGGCCCGAAGATCGGCATCTCGCCGCCATGGGACAGGATCGGGGCCCGCCCGTCGATCTGCCGCGCCACCGCCTCGGCGGGAAACACGCCGTCGTTGCGCGCGGCCAGTCCGGTCAGGTCCGGCGGCGCGATGGCGAGGATCTCGGCCATCGGCCCGTTGCCCTTCGCATCCGGCCCGTGGCACTGGGCGCAATGCTGCGCGAACAGGCCTTGGCCCTCGGCCGCGCTTGGCTCGCGGTCCTGGGCATCCTGGGCGACGGCCGGAGCGGCCGCCATAAGACATATCAGAAACAATGCTTTCTGCATCGCCGCCTCCCTCTGCCGTGGCTGGGCCATGATGGACCCTTGCCGGGCGGAAGTCACCCGCCCCGTTGCGCCAGCGCCGCTTCCAGTTCCTCGATCCGGGCCAGCATGGCGCGGCTCGCGGCCTCGACCTCGGCGACGGTGAAGCGCGGCGGGATATGCTGTGGGCAGTTCCAGTCGAATCCGGCCAGCCGCACCACCATCCCGCGTTCGACCCGGGCGCGGTATCCCTCGACCGCCAGCGCGGCGAAACGCGGATCGCCGGGGCCGATCAGGCTGGCATGGCCAAACAGCTTCAGCCGGCGCTGCCGGGCATAGTCCATGAAGAACAGGCTGACCCGGTCGGAACCGCGCAGGTTCCCGGTGGTGACGTACTGCCGGTTGCCGGCGAATTCGGCCCAGCCGATCGTCGCCTCGTCCAGCACCCGCACGAAGCCCTTCGGCCCGCCCCGGTGCTGCACATAGGGCCAGCCGGTTTCCGACAGGCTGGCCAGATAGAAACTGTCGCGCCCGGACAGGAACACCACCTCGGCTTCGCCCAGCCGGTCGTTCTCGGCGCCGCGGACCGCCTGCTCGGCATTCATCGCCGCGCTGCCCAGTTCCTCCTGCACCGCCTTCACCGCGTCGGTGAAGGCGATCTCGCGATAGCGGTGTGTCATGGGTCCCCCCGGGGCCGAACTGCCAAGCCCAGGATACCCGCTCCGCCGGTCCCGCCAAGTCCCGCGCGATCACGATCCCGCCGGGCCGAAGTACCGGTCCATCAGCGCATCGAGATCCGGGTCGCGCACCAGATCCGGCGCCGCGAAATCCTTGCGCTTCCAGCCGGTGTTGGTGGCCCGGCAATGCACCAGCTCGAACGGGTTGCGTTCGGTGAACAGGTTCTGCAGCACATAGGCGACCCGGTGCACGTCCCACAGGAAATGCCGCCCGATCAGCCGGCCCGGCGCCACGCACCACTTCCGGTTGCACTTGTTCTTGCCGTCCGCCCGGCGAAAGCGGTGCGCGCCATGGCCCAAAGGCGGGGTCAGGTCCGGTGCCGGAAACGCCCAGCGGCCGCGCACCGTGACCATGCCCAAAGGATGGGAAGCGGCGGCGTCGAACACCGATCGGCCCTCGGGCCCGATGACCAGCTCGTCGATGTCCACCGACAGCACCGCGCGCGCCTCGCGGCAGGGGTCCATGCGGGTCAGGTTCAGCATGGCGCGCTGCAGGAACTTGGCGCTCTTCTCGTTCGGGGACTGGACGTGGCGGGTCAGACCATAGCGGAACGGCGCATGGAATACCGCCGCCGCGCGGATCCCCGGCACGCCCTCCAGACAGGCGGCCAGATCCGCCGCGCCATAGGTCCGGCTGTCATTGTCGGCGATCACCACCGCCTGCGCACCATGGCGGTCGACGTGGAACCGGGCCCAGTCGGCGATCCAGTCCAGCGGGTTGTCCCGGTTCATCGCAAACAGCACATTCAGCCCGCGGAACCGCGCTGCCAGCCCGTCGCGCACGGCAAGGCTGTAGGCCCGCCCGCCGATCTCGACCGAGATCCGGCCGGGTCGGGCTGGGGCCGGGATCACCACCTGCTCGGACGCCCGCCCGGTCAGCCGCTTCAGCCGTCCGACCGGCTGGCCGTCCAGCCGCAGCGTCGCGCGGAACGGATCCCAGAGGTTCAGGAACGACGGCGCGGTCAGCACCATGGCGCGGTCGGGCGCACTCCAGACCGCGTCATAGACCAGGGTGGTGTTGTCGTAATTGGCCAGATAGGCCGCGTCGCGATGCTCGGGCGCGGCGGTGAAGTCGCGCAACACGCCGGCGTCGGGGTCCAGAGCGATCCCGCTCAGCGCAACGATCTCGCACCCGGCCATCCTGCCCCCTCATCCAGCCCGCGCCCGCGGTCTAGGGGCGCGGCGGCGACGGCGCAATCATCAACTTGCCCCGACCGGTGCAGCCCGCCTTGCCGGAACGGCCCGGACGACCATTTCCGAAGCAGGCGTTGACCATCAGGGCAACCGGCGCTTGCCGCTGCGGCGACCGGCGTCCGATGCTGGGCGCCGCGTCCCTTGTCAGGAGAGGCCCGTGCCCAGACCCGTCCGCCGCCTGCCC
>JBGAOK010000093.1:0-14674 GCA_044221805.1 Meridianimarinicoccus sp. | reverse complement strand
CACGCGCGCGGCCCGGCCCAACGGGATGAGCTGCCCGCGCCAGCGGGCGGCGAAGACGGGCGGGAGCCGCCCCGCCGCCGGAAGGCGCGCCTCGCCCACAGCCTAGCGCCCCTCGAACCGCGGCGGGCGCTTCTCCAGGAAGGCCTGCACCCCTTCGGCGAAATCCCGCGAGGCGCCGCAGGCGCCCTGCAGCCGCGCCTCAAGCGCCAGCTGACCCTCGAGGTCGTTGCCGAAGCTCTGGCGCAGCGCCGTCTTCACATGGCGATAGGCCAGCCCCGGCCCCTGGGCCAGCCGCGCCGCGCGGGCGGCGACCCGGTCGGCGAACTCGGCATCCGGCACCGCCTCCCAGATCATCCCCCAGTCGGCCGCCTGCCGGGCCGTCACCGGCTCGGCGAACAGCGCGGCTCCCGTCGCCCGGGCCAGCCCCACCTGCCGCGGCAGGAACCAGGTTCCACCGGCGTCGGGGATCAGCCCGATCCGGGTGAAGGCCTGCACGAAGACCGCGCTTTCCGCCGCGATCACCACGTCAAAGGCCAGCGCAAGGTTGGCCCCCGCCCCCGCTGCCGCGCCGTTCACCGCGGCGATGGTCGGGATCGGACAGGCGGCGATGGCGCGCAACATCGGCTCGTATTCCTCGCGCAGGACCGTCTCGACGTCGAAGGTCCCGATGCCGCCGTCGGCCAGATCCTGCCCGGAACAGAAGCTCTGCCCGGCGCCGGTCAGCACCAGCACCCTCGCCTCGGCCGCCGCCAGGGTGACCGCCCCGGTGATCTCGGCGCGCATCCGCGAAGACAGCGCGTTCCGCGTGTGGGGACGGTTCAGCGTCACCTGCGCCACGCCGTCCGTGATCGTCATCAGGATGGTCTCGAATTCCATTCCGGTCCTCCCCGCCCGTTCCGGGCCCCGCGGGGCCTGCGACCCCGGGTGCGGCCCGTTCCGGCCGAGACTAGGGCCTGAAAGCCGGGGCGGAAGCGGAACGCGGCGTCATTCGCCGAGGATTTCCTTCAGGCGCCGGGCCTCGGACTCGCTCAGCGCCTCGGCCTCGCGCCCGGCGGCGCGGCGGCCGCGCACATAGACCAGGGCGATCCCGGCGCCGAGCAGCAGCAGGACGGGGCCGGACAGCCACAGGACCAGGCTCGACCCGGTGGCCTTCGGGTTCAGCAGGACATATTCGCCATAGCGGTCGGTCAGGTAGCTCACCACCTCGGCATCACTGTCGCCGGCGGCGATGCGTTCGCGCACGAGGAGGCGCAGGTCGCGGGCCAGGTCGGCGTTCGATTCGTCGATGCTTTCGTTGCGGCACACCAGACAGCGCAGCCCGGCCGAAATCCCCCGCGCCCGCGCCTCGAGCCCCGGATCGGCCAGCATCTCGTCAGGCTGGACCGCGGCGGCGGCCAGCGGGGCAAGGCTCAGCACGACAGCCAGCAGAAGGCGCTTCATCCGGCTCACTCCGCCGCCAGCGGCGCGGCCCGGGACGGCTCGCGCGCCGCGCCGGGCGCGACCCGGTAGCGCCGGTCGCTCAGGCTGATCAGCCCGCCGAAGGCCATCACGATGGCGCCGACCCAGATCCAGTTGGCGAAGGGCTTCACATAGGTCCGCACCGCCCAGCCACCGTCGGTCTGCGGATCGCCGATCACCAGATAGAGGTCCCGCAAGACGCCGTTGTCGATCGCGGCTTCCGTGGTGGGCATCCGGGCGACCGGATAGACCCGCTTCTCGGGATGCAGCACGGCAACCGCGCGACCATCCCGCGAAACCCGTATCTCGGCCACGGTGGACTGGTAGTTCGGTCCCGGCACCTGCTTCACGTCGCTCAGCACCACCTCGTAGCCCGCCATGGTGAAGGGCTCGCCCACCTTCACCGCGCGGATGTCCTCGACCTGCCAGGCGGTGACCAGGGCCACGCCCAGGATGGTGACGCCCAGCCCGGCATGGGCGGTCGCCTTGCCCCAGTCCGCCCGCGGCAGGCGGCCGAGCCGCCCCAGCCGCCCGGGCAGCCCGCCGCGCCCGGTGCGCGACCACAGGTCGACCGCCGCGCCGGCGATCAGCCAGACCCCCAGCGCGGTGCCCACCGGGGCCAGCAGGCTGCGGCCGGTCCCGACGCTCCATGCCAGCCCGGCGCAGGCCAGCGCCAGGATCGCCGGGCCGACCAGCTGGGCCAGAGCCCGCCCCAGCCGCGCCCGCTTCCAGGGCAAAAGCGCGCCGACCGGCAGGATCAGCGCGATCACCACCATGAAGGGGGTGAAGGCCGCATCGAAGAACGGCGCCCCCACCGACAGCTTCCGGCCGAAGGCCATCTCGGCCACCAGCGGCCAGACAGTGCCGATGAACACCACGAAGGCCGAGACCGCGAGCAGCACGTTGTTGGCCACCAGCGCGCTTTCCCGGCTGACCAGCGAGAACACCGCGCGCGACTGCATCGCCCCGGCCCGCGCGGCATAAAGCGTCAGCGCGCCGCCCACGAAGACCGCCAGGATCGCCAGGATGAAGACGCCGCGTTCGGGATCATTGGCGAAGGCATGCACCGAGGTGATGACGCCCGAGCGCACGATGAAGGTGCCGATCAGCGAGAAGCCGAAGGCCAGGATCGCCAGCAGGATGGTCCAGCTTTTCAGCGCCTCGCGCTTCTCGACCACGATGGCGGAATGCAGCAGCGCCGCGGCGAAGAGCCAGGGCATGAACGAGGCGTTCTCGACCGGATCCCAGAACCAGAACCCGCCCCAGCCCAGTTCGTAATAGGCCCACCACGACCCCAGCGCGATCCCCACGGTCAGGAACACCCAGGCCGCCAGCGTCCAGGGCCGCACCCAACCGCCCCAGGCGGCGTCGATCCGGCCTTCGATCAGGGCGGCGACGGCGAAGCTGAAGGTCAGCGACAGCCCGACATAGCCGAGATAGAGGAACGGCGGATGGAAGGCGAGGCCGGGGTCCTGCAGCAGCGGGTTCAGGTCCTGCCCGTCCAGCGGCGGCACCGCGAGCCGGAGGAACGGGTTCGAGGTGAACAGGATGAAGGCGAAGAAGGCGACCGCGATCGACGACTGCACCGCCAGCACCCGCGCCTTCAGGGCCGGCGGCAGGTTGCCCCCGAACCACGCCGCGCAGGCGCCGAACAGGGTCAGGATCAGCACCCACAGCAGCATCGAGCCCTCGTGGTTGCCCCAGACGCCGGTGACCTTGTAGAGCATCGGCTTCAGGCTGTGCGAGTTCTCGACCACGATCCTGAGCGAGAAGTCCGACACCACGAAGGCATGGGTCAGCGCGGCGAAGGCGAAGGCGGTCAGGAAGAACTGCGCCGAGGCCGCCGGCACTGCCGCCGCCATCCAGCCCGGCCAGCCCCGGGCAGCGCCAACCAAGGGCACCACCATCTGCACCAGGGCGACGAGGAAGGCGAGGACGAGGGCGAAGTGGCCAAGCTCTGTGATCATGACATGCGGTGTAGCCCGCCGCGGCCCGTCCGCCAAGCCCGCCCTTCGGCGCAATGTGGCCGGGGACGGCAGGGGATGGATCACATCCCTGTGCAGTGCGATATGTGGGGGCGGACCTAAGTCCCACGCATAGCATAACAGGAGAGGCCCCATGAAACGTCACGCTTCCGCCCTCTGGCAAGGCGACCTGCCCTCGGGCACCGGCACGATGTCGGTGCAGTCCGGCGCCTTCAAGGACCTGCCGTTCTCGTTCAAGACCCGGTTCGGCGACGAACCCGGCACCAATCCCGAGGAACTGATCGGCGCCGCCCATGCCGGCTGCTTCTCGATGGCGTTCTCGAACGAACTGGCCAAGGCCGGTCTGACGCCGGACTCGGTGGCCACCAAGGCAACCGTGACGCTCGACACGTCGAAGGGCGCGGACATCACCGCGGTGCTCTTGGAAACCACGGCCACCGTGCCCGGCGCCGACGAGGCGAAGGTGCGCGAGATCGCCGAGGCGGCCAAGAAGGGCTGCCCGGTGTCGAAGGTGCTGAATGCCGAGATCACCCTCGACCTGACGGTCAAGGTCTGATCCCGAGGAACCGGGGGCGCCGGCCGGACCGGCGCCCCCAACACTGCCGCGGCTCAGCCGCGGAAGCCGCCCAGCATCGCCGCGAAGCGCGGGTCGGGCACCGGCGGGCGCGACGGCGGGATGTAGAGCGTCGTCGCCGGCGTCGCCCCGGCCTGGGGCAGCGCATGGATCGGCACCGGCCGCACGATCGGCCCCGCCCCCAGCACGGTCGAGGCTTCGTAGAGATAGACCACATGGTCGGGCGGATAGATCTCGCTCAGCCGCGCCACCATGACCGGCATCGCCGACAGGTCATAGGCCGCGCCCTTGTAGTCCCAGTTGGCCAGCACCCCGATCTGCCACAGCACCACCGAGGACGACGGGTCGATCACCCGGCCGTTCAGCAGGAAATCGGTCGCCTCATAGCTCTGGCAGCCCTGGGTCGCGGGATCGACGCCCAGATCGGCAAACAGGCAGTCCTCGGCCGAGACGCCGGGCAGCATCACCGCGCGATAGCCGGCCGCCCGCGCCCGGCGGACCGATTCGTGGCTGGGATAGGCGAAGACCCCGGGATGGCCGTAGAAGGCCCCGACCACCAGCCGCCCGGCCCGGACCGAGGCGAGGATCTGCGCCACCATCTCGGTATAGGTCTGCATCCGGTCCTTGCCATGGGCATAGAGCCCCGACAACGACACCGCGCCCTTCGGGTTGAGCTTCTGGATCAGGGTCTGCGCCACCGGGTCGCCGACCACGTGATAGACTACGTCTGCGGCCTCGATCCAGGCCATGGCCTCGACGGTCATCTGGCCCACGGTGCGGATGCCGGTGCCGACGATGACCAGATCCAGCGTGCGCCGGCCGGCCTCGGTCGGCTTCTTTTCCGCCGCGGCCGTGGTGGCGGCGGCGAAATCGGCGTCGGTCAGGGTATCGGGCATGTCCGCACCCTCACCCGTAATAGCCGTAGCCGCGGTAGGGCTGCGAGGCCACGCCGAAACCCTGGCTGAACTGGGGCGAGACCATCGGCGTGAACATCGGCACCACGATCTGCGGCGAGACGATCTGCGGCTGGATCACCGGCCAGATCTGCGGCCAAATCTGGGGCTGGAACACCGGCGAGATCTGCGGCGCCACGATCTGCGGCCAGATCTGCGGCTGGACCTGGGGCTGGATCTGCGGCGCCACCTGAAGCGTGATCTGTGGCGTCACGATCTGCGGCCAGACCTGCGGCTGCACCTGGGGCTGGATCTGCGGCGTGACGATCTGCGGCCAAATCTGTGGCTGCACCTGCGGCGTCACCTGGAGGGTGATCTGCGGCGTCACGACCTGCGGCCAGAACTGCGGCTGGATCTGCGGCGTCACCTGCGGCAGCACGGTGGGCGCGATCTGCGGGTTCAGGGTCGGGAAAAGCTGGGTCGGGAACATCTGCCGGATCGGGAAGGTCACCGGCGTGTTCGGCACCAGAGTCAGCCCGACGGGGTTCATCGCCGCCTGGAGGTCCTCGGCCGAAACCACCAGGACCGCGGTTGCCATCGTCTCGCCCAGAGCGGCCATGCGGGCGTTGATGCGATTCGGATCCCGCGACAGCACCGCGTCGCGGTCGTCATCGTCCAGCCCGGCATCCGCGACCGCCTGGTCGGGGTCGGAAATGAACGCGCCAAGCGCCTTGCGGTCGCTGGCGAGCCCGCTGAGGAAGTCCTTGATCGTTGCCATATCGCCCTCCCGTGTGATGGGCGGGCAAGGGCCGCTCGGACGGAGTCACCGGGCCGCGCCGGTTCAGACTGTCTCGATGACTGGCAAGAGATACCGAAGGCGACGGACCCGCACCCAACGAGCGAACCACTCAACCGCCACGGACAGGATAGCATGGCGCTGACGCAACGGCAACGCGACCGGGCCCGGTGGCCCGGGCGGCGGGATCAGGATCCGCCCTGCCCGTTCGGTTGGCCGCTAGACTGGCCGTCGGGCGCCTTGTAGACGCCCTGTTCCTTCAGCGCGTCGACGACTTCCTTCGGCATGTAGGTCTCGTCATGCTTGGCAAGGATCTCGCTCGCGTCGAAGGTCCCGTCCGCGAAGCGCCCCGTGGCGACCATGCCCTGCCCCTCGGCAAACAGGTCGGGCAGCACCCCGGTGAAGGTGACCGGGATCGAGGCGCCGCCATCGGTGACCTTGAAGGTGATGGTCTCGCCTTGCCCCCGCACCAGCGTGCCGGTCTCGACCAGCCCGCCGATGCGGAACACCTCGCGCGGGTTGGGCGGGGTCGCCGCCACCTGCGACGGGGTGCGGAAGAAGCTGATCCCGTCGCGGAAGGCATAGCCGATCAGCGCGGTCGAGATCGCCAGCGCCACCGCGGCCACCAGGATGACCTGGATGCGGCGGCGCTTCTTCAGGCTTTTCAGGCCGCTCATGGGGTGTGCCTCACGGGAACAGCGGGGCCAGCATCAGACCGGCGGTCTCTGCCTCGCCCAGCATCAGGTTGGCGTTCTGGATCGCCTGACCGGACGACCCCTTGGTCAGGTTGTCGAGGGCGGCGATGACCATCGCGCGACCGGTCCGGCGGTCGCCGACCACGCCGAGATGCACGAAGTTCGACCCCCGCACATGCCGGGTCGAGGGGTGCTGGCCGAAGGGCAGCACGACCAGGAACGGCTCGTCCGCATAGGCCTCGGCCAGCGTGGCATGGATCGCCGCCGCGTCGCCCTTGACATAGACCGTGGCGAGGATGCCGCGGTTCGCCGGGGTCAGGTGCGGGGTGAACTGCACCTCGACCGGCCGGCCGGCCAGTGCCGAGAATTCCTGGTCGAACTCGCCCAGGTGGCGATGGACGCCGCCGACGCCATAGGCATGGGTGCCCTCGCTGAGCTCGGCATGGAGCAGATCCTCGCGCAGCGACCGCCCCGCCCCGGAGACTCCCGCCTTCAGGTCGATGATGATCTCGTCAAGGTCGATCACGCCGGCGGTGATCAGCGGGCGCAGCGCGAACTGGCCGGTGGCGGCGTTGCAGCCGGTGCAGGCCACCAGACGCGCCGAGCGGATCGCATCGCGGTAGAACTCGGTCAGGCCATAGACCGCCTCGGCCTGCAGCTCGGGCGCCTCATGCGGCTTGCCGTACCACTTGCGGTAGAGATCCGGGTCGCGCAGGCGGAAGTCGGCGGACAGGTCCACCACCTTCACATCGCGCGGCAGGTCGCGGATCACCGGCTGGGTCGTGCCATGCGGCAGGGCGCAGAACACCAGATCCACGGCGCCGAGGTCGATCTCGGGGATGGTCACCAGCGTCGGCAAGTCCAGATGGCGCAGGTGCGGGAACACCGCCGCCATGGCCTGCCCGGCCTTGCGGTCCGCGGACAGCGCCGCGATCTCGATCGAGGGATGCGTCGCGATCAGGCGGACAAGTTCCGCCCCGACATATCCGCTGGCGCCCAGAACGGCGACCCTGTGGGCCATGTCCCGCCTCCGCTGGTTTAGGGGTCATCTAGTCCCGGCCGGTGGTGCCGGCAATCAGGCCTTCTGGAACGTGATCTTTCGTCGCAAGAACTGCGTGGCCTTGTCCGAGACCTTCCGGGGATCGCCGGTGGTCAGGAAGACCGACTCGGTGCCGGACCCGTACATGTCCGGGTGGCGGTCCAGATAGTCGGCAAGGCTGTCGGCCACCAGATTGGCCTGGCTGTAGACCTTCACGTGCCCGCCAAGCGCCTGCTGGAACGCGGTTTCCATCAGCGGGTAATGGGTGCAGCCCAGGATCGCGGCCTCGGGGTGCGGCATGCGGCGCTTCAGGGCGTCCACATGGCTGCGCACCAGCGCTTCGGCCAGGATCTCGTCCCCGTCCTCGATCGCGTCGACCAGACCGCCGCAGGGCTGCGCCTCGACATCGACGCCGATGGCGCGGAACGCCAGCTCGCGCTGGAACGCCCGGGTGGCAACCGTGGTCGGCGTGGCGAACAGCGCCACATGGCGCACCGCGACCTCGCGCGGGGGCGAGTTGTCGCCCCAGCGCCGTTCGGTCAGCGCCTCGATCAGTGGCACGAAGACGCCAAGCACGCGCTTGTCCTTCGGCACCCAGGTTTCCTGCATCCGCTTCAGCGCCGCGGCGGCGGCGGTGTTGCAGGCCAGCACGACCAGGTCGCAGCCGGCGTCCCACAACCGTTCCACCCCGGCCGTGGTCAGCCGGAAGATGTCGTCGGAATCGCGCACGCCATAGGGGGCATGGGCATTGTCGCCGTAATAGACGAACGGCACCGAAGGCAGGCGCCGCGATACGGCGTCAAGGACGGTCAGACCGCCCAGCCCGGAATCGAATACGCCGACAGCCATCAGTGTTTGTACCTATCCTCGAATTCGAAGCCGTAGCCCAGATCGCGGACCGGCACCGGAGACAGGGCATAGGTCTCCTTGCGCAGGAAGTCCATCATGGCGCGGGCATCGGACCCGAAGGGCGCCAGCTTCTCGTGCGGGATCGGCTTGCCGACCACAAGCTCGACCGGCTTGTTCACCCGCCGGCCGAATTCCTTGATCAGAAGCCCGACACGCAGGGTGTAGTGCAGGTGGCTGGCCAGCTGGAAGACCCGGGAATTGTGGCCGCAGAAATAGACCGGCACCACCTGGGCGTTCGACTTGGCGATCATCTTCGCGGTGAACGACCGCCAGCCCGGATCCATCGGCTGCGAGAACGGCTTGACCGAGGTGGACACGGTGCCGCCCGGGAACACGCCGATGCAGCCGCCCTCGCCCAGGAAGCGGACGGCGGCCTTTCTGGTGGCAAGGTTGGTCGCCAGCGCCTCCTTCGACTCGTCGAACGAGATCGGCAGGATGTAGCGGTTCAGGTCCTCGGCCTTGCGGAACACCTGATGGGCAAGGACGCGGAAGTCGCCGCGCGTCGCGGACAGGATCCGCCCCAGCACCAGCCCGTCGAGGATGCCGTAGGGATGGTTGGCAATGACCACCAGCGGCCCCTCGCGGGGGATGTTGTCGAGCGACCCGGCCAGCAGCTTCAGGGTCAGGCCATAGCGTTCCGCCATCACCTCCCAGAAGTCCCGGCCGAGCGCGACCTCGGATTCGTACCCCTTGGCGCGACGGATCAGCCGCAGCCGTCCGGTGGCGTTCTCCATGATCCGGATCATGGCCCGGCCGCCGCGGGTCGCGGCGGAATGGGCATAGCTGATGTCGCGGGTCACGTCCTTGCTGTACTTGCGCACGTCCTGGGGTCCACACTGGTGGTAGCCGGTGGAGTGGAATATCATTCCTCGTCCGTGCGGCACAAGGGCCAGCCCGGGCCGTTTCCGACTATCGTCGCGGCCCCGCTCTGGCCCGGCCTCGCCGGCGGTCTGGGCGGTACTGTGTAGCGCCGCGGCCACGGCAGGACGCCAATTGCAGCCGGGTCGCACGGGAAATGCGGAATCGTGCCTAGATCCGCTCAACCGAAACCTTCGCTCGTGCGTATGCGGTTATGGTGCGAGTGCATCCGATGCTCGGAGACAGGTATGGATTGGGACAAGCTGAGAATTTTCCATGCTGTCGCGGATGCCGGCAGCCTGACCCATGCCGGCGATGCGCTGCATCTGTCGCAATCCGCCGTCAGCCGCCAGATTCGCAGCCTTGAGGAAAGCCTCAACACCACCCTGTTCCACCGCCACGCCCGCGGCCTGATCCTGACCGAACAGGGCGAGTTGCTGTTCGACGCCACGTCCTCCATGGCGAAGCGGCTGGATACTGCCGCAGCCCGGATACGGGACAGCGAGGACGAGGTGTTTGGCGAACTGCGGGTCACCGCCACGACTGGCTTCGGGACGCTCTGGCTCGCCCCGCGGCTGGCGAAGCTCTATGAGAAATACCCCGACCTGAAGATCGACCTGATGCTCGAGGAACGCATCCTCGACCTGCCGATGCGCGAGGCCGACGTCGCCATCCGCATGAAGGAGCCGTCCCAGGCCGACCTGATCCGCAAGCGGCTGATGGACGTCCACATGCGGCTTTACGCGACGCCGACCTATCTGGCGCAGAAGGGCACGCCGGAAACCGTCGCCGACATGACGCACCACCGGCTGATCTGCCAGAGCCCGAACAGCGTCCAGGTCGCGGCCGGGGCGGAAATGGTCAAGATGCTGATGACCCAGGACATCAAGTCGATGCTGACGGTGAACAACTATTTCGGCGTCCTGCAGGCAGTCATCAACCACCTCGGCATCGGCGTCCTGCCGAACTACATCACCGAGGATTTCCCCGACCTGGTCACGGTGCTGCCCGAGGTGATGGGCGGCCAGGTGCCGGTCTTCCTTGCCTATCCCGAGGAATTGCGCCACTCCAAGCGGATCGAGGCCTTCCGCGACTTCGTGCTCGAGGAACTCGCCCTGAGCCGGCGCAAGATCGCCGACTGAGCTTCGCATCTGCAGAAATTGCGGTGGCGCAGCGTCAGCGATGCTTAGATGACACAGCCATGACAGATGCTGCGGGTGCGGCATGAATCGCCTTGAACGGTCGAACCGCCGGGTTTATGTGCAATGCAGAAGCTGGAGGCTAGCGCCTCCTCTTCTACCTCCCTGTTGGACTTGGCCGGGCCTGGTGCTCGGCCATTTTTTTTGCGCGCCGCTGCCGCACTGCGGCATGGCGCAGGGCTTCCCCTCGTCCCGGCTCTCCCCTAATAGGCATCCCGCAAAGGGGAGCGCCATGCAGGAACCTGCCATCACGCCAGAGCTCGTCGCGGCTCACGGGCTGAAGCCCGACGAATACCAGCGCATTCTCGACCTGATCGGGCGGGAGCCGAGCTTCACCGAGCTCGGCATCTTCTCGGCCATGTGGAACGAACACTGTTCCTACAAGTCGTCGAAGAAATGGCTGCGCACCCTGCCGACCACGGGCCCGCAGGTGATCTGCGGCCCCGGCGAGAATGCGGGCGTGATCGACATCGGCGACGGGCAGGCGCTGGTCTTCAAGATGGAAAGCCACAACCACCCGTCGTATATCGAGCCCTATCAGGGCGCGGCGACCGGGGTCGGCGGCATCCTGCGCGACGTCTTCACCATGGGCGCCCGCCCCATCGCGGCGATGAACGCGCTGAGCTTCGGCGCGCCGGACCATCCGCGGACGAAGCAGCTGGTCCATGGCGTGGTCGAGGGCATCGGCGGCTATGGCAATGCCTTCGGCGTGCCGACCATCGGCGGCGAGGTCCGCTTCCACCCGGCCTATAACGGCAACTGCCTCGTCAACGCCTTCGCGGCCGGCCTCGCCGATGCCGACCGGATCTTCTATTCCGCCGCCTCGGGCGTCGGCCGCCCGGTGGTCTATCTGGGCGCCAAGACCGGGCGCGACGGCGTCGGCGGCGCCACCATGGCCTCGGCCGAGTTCGACGACACCATCGAGGAGAAGCGCCCGACGGTGCAGGTCGGCGACCCCTTCACCGAGAAATGCCTGATGGAAGCCTGCATGGAGCTGATGCGCACCGGCGCCGTCATCTCGATCCAGGACATGGGCGCGGCCGGGCTGACCTGCTCGGCGGTCGAGATGGGCGACAAGGGCGATCTGGGCATCCGGCTGAACCTTGACGCCGTGCCGGTGCGCGAGACCGGCATGACCGCCTACGAGATGATGCTGTCGGAAAGCCAGGAGCGGATGCTCATGGTGCTGGACCCGGCGAAGGAGGCCGAGGCGAAGGCGGTGTTCCAGAAATGGGATCTGGACTTCGCCATCGTCGGCGAGACCATCGCCGAGGACCGTTTCATCGTCATGCTGGGGAACGAGACCAAGGCCGACCTGCCGCTGAAGGCGCTGTCGGGCACCGCACCGGAATACGACCGGCCCTGGGTCGAGACCCCGCTGGCCCCCGCCATGGCGCCTGTCCCCGAGGTCGGCCCGATCGACGGGCTGAAGGCGCTGATCGCCAGCCCCAACCATGGATCGAAGCACTGGGTGTTCGAACAGTATGACCATATGGTCATGGGCGACACGGTGCGGGTGCCCGGGCTGGGCGGCGCCGGCGCGATCAGGGTCCATGGCAGCGGCAAGGCGCTGGTCTTCACCTGCGACGTGACCCCGCGCTATGTCCGCGCCAACCCGTTCGAGGGCGGCAAGCAGGCGGTGGCGGAAGCCTTCCGCAACATCACCGCCACCGGCGCCCGGCCGCTGGCCACCACCGACAACCTGAACTTCGGCAACCCCGAGAAGCCCGAGATCATGGGCCAGTTCGTGGGCGCGATCAAAGGCATTGGCGCCGCCTGCCGGGCGCTCGACATGCCGATCGTGTCGGGGAACGTCAGCCTCTACAACGAGACCGACGGCAGCCCGATCCTGCCGACCCCGACGATCGGCGCCGTGGGTCTGATCGCGGATGCGGCCGACCTGATCGGCACCGCACCGAAGCTCGGCGACATCGCTGTGCTGGTCGGCGAAACGAAGGGCCATCTCGGCCAGTCGGCGCTGATCTATGAGATGTTCGGGCGCGAGGATGGCGATGCCCCCACGGTCGATCTGGACGCCGAACTGCGCAACGGCACCTTCGTGCGCGAGAACCGCCACCTGATCTCGGCCGCGACCGACCTCGGCGACGGCGGCCTTGCCCTGGCGGCCTTCGAGATGGCGGCGGCCGGCAATCTCGGCGTGACCCTGAGCGAAAGCGGCACCGCCGCGCTGTTCGGCGAGGATCAGGCCCGCTATCTGCTGGCCTGCGAATTCGACGCCGCCGAGGCGCTGATGATCGCCGCCGGGAAGGCCGGCGTGCCGATCCGGACCGTGGGCCATTTCGGCGGCAGCGACGTGACGCTGGACAGCAACCGCGCGCCCCTTGAGGATCTCGTGGCGATCTACCGGTCGAGCTTCGCCCGCACGGTCACCTGAGGCTCAGGTGGCCGGAACCTTCACGGCACCGATGGGCCGGGGCGCTGCCTTGGCCCATTCCCGTTCCAGGGCGGCCCGCTCGACCTCTCGCAGGCGCTCGAGCGTGGTGATCCGCTCGGCCCCCGGGTCGCCCATGTGGTCCATGAAGCGATGCGAATGGATCAGCGTCGGGCGCGCGTCGAGCGGCTCCCAGGCGTCAAGCTCGGTCACCCGGCGCAGGTTGAACTCGGGCGGCAGGACATAGAAGCGGATGTCCGAGTCCCACAGCAGGTCCTTCAGGGTGATCTGGTCCCTGAGCATCCCTGCCGCCCGATAGCGCCTGGCCCATTCCGCAAGAAAGCCGAGCATCGCCGGCGAGCGGCGGTAGAGCACGACCCCCGAATTCAGCTGAGGAAAGGCATAGGGTGTCGCCACCGCGAAGCCTTCCTGCACCAGATCCGACGCCCGCCGCACATCGTGTGCCATGGCCAGGTCGAACCGCGCGACCAGATCGAACAGGTCGCCGAACGGCGCCACCGCCAGAGTGTCGCAGTCGAGATAGAGCGTCCGGGCGAATCGGCTCAGGGCCATGCAGTCGATCTTGGCCCGGGGATGCACCCGGGGCACCGGATGCACGCGATCGAACCCCGCCGACCAGGCGCCGGGCTGGGCATCGGTGAAGAGGTCGATCGCGAGATCGGGGTTCCGCGCCCGGACCGAGGCAGCCGAGCGGCAGGCCAGATCCAGATAGGCCGCCCCCGTCGCCACGTAGATCACGCCCCGGTCCGGCTGCCCGTGCGCGTCGCGTCCGAAGTCCTTCATCCCGTTCTCCCGTCGGCGCCCGGCAGCGCAGGTCCTGCCGCCATCCCTGACGCCGAGTTAGCGCGGCCGAGCGGCAGGTCCAGCACCGTCGCGGCTTGCCGTGGTCGCCGTCTTCGGCGGTGCAGCATCGGCCTAGCAAGCCGCGCGCCGGGTTTGTCCGGGCTGGGGGAACCCGTCCCGCCCAACCGGCTTGCAGGTGCCGCGGGGCGGGCCTACATTTTCAAGGCACCAAAGGAGCCTGCCGATGCCGATGAAAGCTCAGGAGATCGAGTCCCTGCTTCGGGCCAGCTTCCCCGACGCCCGGATCACCATCACCGACCTTGCCGGAGACGGAAACCACTACGCCGCCGAGGTGATCGACGAAAGTTTCCGCGGCAAGAACCGGGTGGAACAGCAGCGCCTCGTCTATGCCGCGCTGAAGGGAAAGATGGCCGGCAGCGAGGGCGAGCTGCACGCTCTGGCCCTGACCACCAAAGCCCCGGCCTGAGACGCGACGCCGGCGGCCCGACGGCGCCCTGCGCGCCGAAATCCCGAACTCCCGGAAGGGAAATCCCGAAAGGACTGGACCGATGACCACGACGACCGCACAGGACAAGATCCGCGACACGCTCACCAAGAACGATGTCGTCCTGTTCATGAAGGGCACCAAGACCATGCCGCAATGCGGCTTCTCCAGCCGTGTGGCCGGGGTGCTGAACTACATGGGCGTCAACTATGCCGATGTGAACGTGCTCGAGGACGAGATGATCCGCCAGGGGATCAAGGAATTCTCGGAATGGCCGACCATTCCGCAGCTCTACGTCAAGGGCGAGTTCGTCGGCGGCTGCGACATCGTCACCGAGATGACCCTGTCGGGCGAGCTGGACGAGCTGTTCGAGAGCAAGGCCGTGGCCTTCGACAAGGACGCCGCCGAGAAGATCCGCGCCGCCAACGGCTGAGCCGGGCGCCTAGACCCGCCGCAGCGGCGCGAAGCCGGCCGGTTCAGTCCGTGCCGGCTTCCTCCATTTCCTCGGCCAGCGCCTCGGCCCGGGCGGCGAGTTCAGCGAGGGTGTCCGCCACAGCGGCCGGGATC
>JBGAOK010000092.1:0-14772 GCA_044221805.1 Meridianimarinicoccus sp. | reverse complement strand
ATCGTCGCCGGGATGCCGCCCAGCGTGCCCGCCGCCGCCCGGCGGCGCCGTTCGGTGGTCAGGTTCCGCCCGGTGATGGCGAAATCCGAATAGGCCCCGGCCGGATCGTCGTGCCGTGCGTCCAGCGCCGGAACCGGATAGCTGTGCATCCCGAGCATCTTCGTCATGAAGAACAGGCCAAGCGCCGTGTGACGCTGGCGGCCGTCGCGGTCGCTGCCCTCGTAATGCAGGGTATCGGCCAGCGCCCGGTAGGCGCCGATATTGGCGCCCGGATAGTCCAGCACCTCGCCATGATTTGCCGCCACCCAGGCCGCCCGGGCGGCATCCACGATGGCGGCGAACTTGGTGGCCTCGGTCAGGGTGTCGTAGCTCGGCAGCGACGCAAGGGTCGGATAGGTCGACGCCACCGGCAGGGAGAGGTTGTTGCCGTGCGGCCCGAAATAGCCGACCTTCGAATAGGTCATGTCGTAGAGACCACCATTGGTCGCGTCGCTCAGGTTGAACGGCACGCCGGATTTGAGCAGGGTCGTGCTGCCGTCCGCCAGTTTCCTGACCGGCAGGCGCGGAACCCCGCCCCAGACGGCGGCGAGATCGACCTTGACCCCGGCGGCATTGTGCCCGGTGAAGGTCTCCATGAAGTTTCCGGGGATGGCGGCGCCGACGCCGATATGCGCCTCCTCCCAGCCCGGAACGAACACCGCGCCGACCTGCGTGCCGATGTCGGTCGCGGTGGTGTGGATCGTCTTGTCCTCGTCCCAGTCCCGGGTGCCGGTGGGGCTTTCGCTGGGGTCACGGGTCAGGGCATCGGTGATGCCGGTGCCGGATTTGGTCTGCATCACCAGAAGCAGTTTCTCGCGCCCGCGCAGGGCGGCCCAGGCATTGGCAAGGGTGACCATCGACGGCGAGACCGGCGCGGTGCCCTTGTTGGCCTCGGTCACCGGAATGATCTGGCCAAGGGTGGCGCCGCGCGCGGCGATCTGAACATCGCCCTCGTATGTGAGGGCATCGTAAAGCCCCGCGGTGGAGCCGGGGATTTCCAGCAGCTTGGCCCAGTTCGACTGTTCCCAGACCGCCCAGACATGGCCCGCCGCAAAGCGGTTCGCCATCTGCGCCGCGGGCGCGCTCGACCCCTGCACCCGGACCTCGGCGCGATACCAGCACGGCGCCCGCGGCACCTGGGCAAGACCGATGAACAGGCCGCCCGAGGCGGTGCCGAGAGCCGTCCAGCTCGTGGTCCAGGTCCCGGTCTCGACGTCCACGTGGCGAACCTCGATCACCGCGCCGTCCGCGGCGTCGGTCGCGCCGGACAGCGGCACCGCGGCATGGGACAGGCCGCGGTGGAACCCGCTGTCGAAGATCGCCATGTCCCGGGACAATTCGGCCAGCACGGCAGACCCGGACGGGGCCGGGCCGGGCCCCGTCTGCGCCAGGGGTCTGCCGGCCGCAAGTCCGAGGGAGATCTGGATCATCATCGAAAGAACCGTCCTTCTGCTTGGCACGGGGCCAGGGTGATCCGGCAGAAAGGCTGTCACGGGCTTTGTCCTTCGCGATGCGCCGGGACTGTCGCAAGTTCCGGAGAACGGCCGCAAGTCACAAAACCGATGGGGCGCTTCGATGCCGAGGCTCGGCGCAGACTAGCCCAGCTGACCCGCGGTTGCGGATCGGCCCGGACCACGCCCGTGGCGTTAAGGATCCGTTAGAACAGGTCCCACGACAGCCCCGGACGGCGGTCGATTTGTCACTTATCTTTTCCGCCATCTGGCCTATACTGGCCGGCAGTGTCTGGTGATCGGTCCGGAGATGTTCCCATGCCTATATTCAGGGCAGGCACGAAGCTTGTCTACTATGCCCATGTACCCAAGTGTGCAGGCTCTTCGGTCAACTGGTACCTGGAAGAACGGTTCGGCGAACTGGCGTTTTCCGACCGCAACTATACAAAACAGCCGCCCCGCCTGCGCTGGACCCGGTCATCGCCCCAGCACATCGATCGTGACAGCCTGGAACGGCTGTTTCCCCAGGGCTTCTTCGACGCCGTCTTCACCATCGTGCGGCATCCGGTCGATCGTCTGGTCAGCGCCTATCATTTCCAGCTCGACGTGGAACAGTCGATCTCGTTGCAGGTCAGCTTCTCGGACTGGCTGGCCGATATTGCCGACCGTCTCGAGGAAGACCCCTTCGCCTTCGACAACCATGTCCGGCCGATGACCGAGATCGTCCCCGAGACGGCCCACGTGTTCCACGTCGAACACGGGCTCGACCAGATCGTGATCTGGTTCGACGCCCTGACCGGTCGGGCCGACGGGCCGCGGGCGCTGCCGCGGATGAACGAATACGGGGCCTATACCGGCAAGCGCAGCCAGAAGGCCACGCCGAGCGAGACCGACCTGGCACAGATCGCCCGGCTCTATGCGGCGGATTTCGAACGCTTCGGCTATGAACTCGCCAGCCGGAAGCCGAAGGCTGCGGCTCCGGTCCTGAGCGCCGAGCATGTCGCGGAACGCGATGCCTTCCTGAGGGAATTCAACTCGCCCCTGAGCCGGATGCGGCGCAAGATCGGCAACCGGCTGGGATTGTGACCCCGCTCTGCCGGACCGGCAGCAGCCCCTTGCGCTCAGCAGCTGCGGCCCGCCGCCGCCCCGATCTGTCCGGCCAGGACCGGCAGCACGATCCGCGCCGTGGCGGAACCCGCCGGATGCAGCCCGTCGGCGGGTTGCAGATCGGGCGCGGCCGCCATCGCCACCTGCCAGCGCGGGGCAAGGTCGGCCATGGCCAGATGCCGCTGCCCGGCCAGATCCCGCAGCATCGCGAAATAGGCCGGAAGCCGCGGCCGCTGCAGCCGGCGCAGCGGTCCGACGACGGGGTTCATGGTCATCAGCACCACCTGCGCCTGCGGCGCAGCGGCCGCCAGCGCATCGAGCAGGGCCACATGGGTCCGGCGCGAGCGGGCCAGCGGCAGCCCGTCAAGGATGTCGGCGTCGTTGGTGGCGAATTCCAGCAGGACGATGTCGGGCACCGCGGCAACCACCCGGGCGTGCTCGGCCAGGGCCCAGGCACTGGTCGCGCCGCTGCGCGCCACCCGGGTCAGGATCACCGGCCGGTCGAGACAGGCGGACAGCCGCGCCGCCAGCTGGTCGGGCCAGGGATTTGCCGCGGTCAGGCTGGTGCCGAATGCCACCAGACGCAGCGGTTTCCCGGGGTCGATCGCAGGGTCGATCGCGGCAAGCGGCCGGTCGGCAACCATCACCTCTGCCGGCCCTTCCGCCGGCCCTTCCGCCGGGCCGGAGCCGCGCAGGACCACCGCTGCCAGAAGCAGGAGCGCCGCGGCGGCCGCTGCGAGCCGCCGGTGCCTCACCGGCCGCTCCTTCCCGCCACCGCCATCCGCGCCCCCCTCTCCGCACCGCCTCGCCGTGCCTTTTCCAGCCACCCCGGACCCTGGCGGACATCCATCGTCCGTCCCGTGAAACCGTTCGCGCAAGACAGGATACCGTCATGACCACCGAAACCTACAAGAAGGTCAAGCGCCGGGGCCTCAACCGCCTCGCCTCGCTCCGGAACCTCCTGGTGAACGGCCGGCGCTGGTATCTGCGCCGGGTCTGGGGCATGGACATCCATCCGACGGCGCAATTCTCGCTGTCGGCAAAGTTCGACCGGACCTATCCGAAGGGCGTGCATCTGGGCGCGTATTCCTATGTCGCCTTCGACACGCGGATCCTCTGCCACGACCGCACCCGCGGTCTCTATCTCGACACGCGAATCGGCCGGAACTGCTTCATCGGCGGCTGCAGCCTGATCCTGCCGGGAGTCGAGATCGGCGACAACTGCGTGATCGGCGCCGGGTCGGTGGTGACCCGCTCGGTCCCGCCCCGCTGCGTCGTCGCCGGCAACCCGGCACGGATCCTGCGCGAAGGGATCGAGGTCGGACCCTATGGCCGCTTCGCCGATGCCGATGCCACGGAAAGCGCCCTGGCCGAGCAGGGAGCCTGAGGCGCGCCGCGGCTATCCCGGCAGGCAACCGGCCGGAATCGGCCGGCCCTCCTGCGTCCCGACGGTCGAGATCCGCGCCAGCAGGCCGAGATGGTTGGAGCCCAGGCCGGCCCCCCAGGACTCGACCCCGCTCAGCCGCGCCTCATGGACAAGCACATGGTCGAGCGGCAGACCGAAGATGCCGGCGCCGTTCGGCCATGTCGGAAGTGGCCGGCGCGGCCAGGCCAGGCCGCATTGGTCGGCCAGGCGCGCAAGCCGCCGGCTCCAGGGGGCGGCGTTCAGGTCGCCGACCACCACCACAGGCCCCGACAGGCCGGCGATCGCCTCGAGTGTCATCCAGTCCTCGCCCTCCACGATCCCGAAGAACCAGGGCTTGAACAGATGCGCGCCCACCACGGTCAGCTTCCTTCCGCTCCGGCCCGTCACCTCGACAACGGCCAGCCGCGGTTCCCCGGTGCGGCCGATCCGGCGGATGTCGATCTTCGCCGCAGGGTCGCGCGACAGGACCAGAAGCCCGCAATCTTCCGGCGCCGTGCAGCCGCCATGGGCCGGGAAGACCCGGCCGAGCTCGGCCAGCATCCCCGCCAGCGGCGGCGCCTCGGCCAGGATCACGAGATCGGCCGGGCTCTGTGACACGGCCGCGGCCAGGACCTCGGGCCGGGTCGTGGTCTGGGCGAGCACGTTGAACCACAGGACGGTCAGGTCCGTGCTCAGGCCGGGGGCCAAGGGCACCGACCGCGCCAGATGGTGCTCGACGGTCAGCCCGAACCCGGCCAGACTCGACGCGAGGGCCAGTCCGGTTGCCCATCGCGGCGCCCCGAGAGCAGCCATGACCCCGCAGCCCAGGATCGCCGCCACCGCCATCTGCGGCACCAGATTGTCCAGCAGCCGCCCCAGTGTGCCGGGGCCGGGGGTATGAGGCCACCAGCGCACGCTCAGCGCCGACAGCGCCAGGATCAGGACGGGGGCCCCGACCAGCCCGGCCAGAAAGGACTGCGTCCGCCCCCCGGTCGTTCCCCCGGTCGTCCCCGCGTCCGTCCCTCTGGCCGTCCCTCTGGCCGTCCCTCTGGCCGTCCCCGTCCGGTCTCCCGCCTCACCCACGCCTGCCACCTGCACATCCGGCTCCGACCGCCAGAGCCTAGCGGCCCCGCCGCCGTTCCGGCGACTGGCAAAATGCGCGCGGCGGCAACGCCGCCCCGGATTCTGCGCCGGAGGGCCACATTGACAGACCCTCCCCCCAGCCGCTAGCGCTTGGAGCGTGTTCGGATGAGTATGAAAGCGTTTGGAAATGCTGAAGGAAACGTCCCGTATCTGCTGCATCGGCTTCCAGAAGACGGGAACCACGTCGCTGGCCGAAGCGCTGGAACGGCTGGGCTACACGGTGACCAACGTCAACCGCGAGGTGGATGCCGCGCTGGCCGCCGGGGGCGCCGACCCTCAGGCCGAAGCCGACCGGATCGCCGTCGACGCGCTGAAGACCCACCATGTGCTTCAGGATTCACCGGCCGCCTTCGTCTATCAGGCGCTCGACCGGGCCTATCCGGGATCGAAGTTCATCCTGTCCTACCGGCCGGCGGAGGCCTGGCTGAAGAGCTACGCCAAGTTCTTCCCCGACGAGAACAACGCCCTGCGGCGCTGGATGTACGGGGTGGACCGCTTCCGGGGCAACGAGGCGCACTACCGCGCGGTCTACGAGAACCAGAATGCGGCCATCCGCACCTATTTCGCCGACCGGCCACAGGATTTCCTCGAGATGGACCTCTCCGCCGGGGCGGGCTGGTACGATCTGGTCACCTTTCTCGGGGCCGGGACCCTGCCGCCCTTCCCCCATGCCAATGTCGGCGGCAGCAAGACCCTGACCCGCAGCTACGGCACCGGCGGCCGGACCCTGGCGCGGCGGCTGCTGAAGCGGCTGGCCGGCTGACGGCGCCGGCTCAGGCCCGGTTGTAGATGTCCTCGTAGCGGATGATGTCGTCCTCGCCGAGATAGGCGCCGGTCTGCACCTCGATCAGGTGCAGGTTGACCTTGCCGGGGTTCTCCAGCCGGTGCACGGCACCCAGCGGGATGTAGACCGACTGGTTCTCGGTGACGAGCTTGACCTCGTCGTCGACGGTCACCGTCGCGGTGCCCTTGACCACGATCCAGTGCTCGGAGCGGTGGACATGGGACTGCAGCGACAGCTTCTTGCCCGGCGGCACCATGATCTGCTTGACCTGGAAGCGGTCCGACAGCGCCAGGGTCTCGTACCAGCCCCAGGGCCGGTAGGTGCGCGGCAGGGTCTCGGCCTCGCGCACGCCCTCGGCCTTCAGCTTGGCCACCGCGGCCTTGATCGCCTGCAGGTCGGACTTGTCGGCCACCAGCACCGCGTCGCGCATCGCCACCACGGCGATGCCGTCGAGATTGACGCCCACCAGCCGCGGCCCGTCCTCTTCCGAGCGCAGCAGCGAATCGGTGCAGCCGATCTCGGTCACGTTGCCCGACATGGCGACGCCGCGGGCATCGGGGCCCATCTCGCGCCAGACCGCATCCCAGGCGCCCAGGTCGGACCAGCCGCAGTCCACCGGCACCACCGCCACGCCCTCGGCCTTTTCCAGGATCGCGTAGTCGATGCTGTTCTCGGGCGCGGCCGCCCAGGCGGTCTCGTCCAGGCGCAGGAAGCCCAGGTCGGGACGCGCCTTCTCCAGCGCCTCGCGCACCGGGGCGAGCATCTCGGGGGCGTGGGTCGCGAAGGCGTCGATCAGCACGTCGGCGCGGAACATGAAGATGCCGGCATTCCACAGGAAGCGCCCGGTCGCCAGCATCTCGGCGGCGGCCTCGGCATCGGGCTTCTCGACGAAGCGGCGCACCGGCACCGCCTCGGGCGTGCCGGGTTCGGGCTTCGCGGCCAGTTCCAGATAGCCGTAGCCGGTCTCGGGCCGGTCGGGATGGATGCCGAAGGTGACCAGCCGGCCGGCGGCGGCGGCGGCACGGCCGGCCTCGAGGGCGGCCAGGAAGGCGGGCACGTCGCGGATCACATGGTCCGAGGGCGCCACCAGCATCACCCCCTCGCCCAGGCCCTTCGCCTCGAGGTGCAGCGCGGCGGCCAGGATCGCCGGGGCGGTGTTGCGCGCCGCGGGCTCCAGCAGGATCGCCGCCTCGGTCACGCCGGCGGCCGAGGCCTGCTCGGCGACGAGGAAGCGGAAATCCGCATGGGCCAGCAGCAGCGGCGCGGCGAAGCCCGCGCCCCGGACCCGGCGCAGGCTGGCCTGGAACAGGCTTTCCTCGCCGAAGAGGCGCGAGAACTGCTTGGGATAGTCCTTGCGCGAGAGCGGCCACAGACGGGTGCCGGAACCGCCGCACAGGATAACAGGATGGATCATGGCTTCTCGTCGGCTCGAACTGTCATCGCCATCCCCGGACCGGACGCCGCCGGCTTGCCCGCACCCTACCGGGCAAGATCCGGGCCTTCAAGGCCTTCGCTCCGGCGCCGCCGGCAGCACGACAGCGCCGAATTGACCCAGTATTTCGTCGGCGCTTGCTGCTGCGGCGCCGGTCACAGTATCAGATGAACGGACGGAGCCCGGGAATGGCCCGGTCTGGCGGCGGCCCGCGCCGCTTGGGGTTACTGTGTAAGATGATCGTGAGTTGCCGGGCGGCGCCGACACGGCCTAATCTGGGATCTGCGATCGTCCGCGGCCCGTTTCACCGGGTCCCGAGCGCGTTGTGGCCGCAAGGCGGGGCGTGGTCACCGTGTTGCCAGAAGAGTTTGTCACAGTAACGAGGACCAAGATGACCGCCGATCTGAAGCAGAACCTGCGCCGGGCCCAGCGAAGCGTGCACCGCACCCTGGGGATCGAGGCCGAACACATCCATCCCGAGATCCCGGACGGCGCCAAGGTTCTGATCCATGTGGGCAAGAGCGGCGGCACCTCGCTCAGGATGGCGTTGCGGGAAACCCCGCTCGGCGCCGAGATCCACAAGGTTCACATCAAGCGCCCGCCGATCCGCTCCAGCCTCGAATACTACATCATCGCCCGCGGCCCGATCAGCCGGGCCCTGTCCGCCTTCAACTGGCGCTACAAGCGGGTCGTCACCGATGGCGAACAGAAGGGCCGGGTCGAGGGCGAATACGAGCTGCTCACCCGGTACGAGACCCTCAACGCCCTCGCCCTCGCCCTCTATGCCCCGGACGGCACACCGAACCAGCCGGTCATTGCAGCCTTCGGCCGGATCCATCACATCCGCGAGAACATCGCCTTCTATCTCGACCCCCTGCTCGACCGCGTGGACCCCTCGCAGATCAAGGCGGTCCTGATGCAGGAGAACCTCGACGGCGACATCGAGCGCGTTCTCGGCGTGCGGACCCAGCACCGGGACAAGCAGCATGGCGACAGCGTCGACCCCGCCCGCAAGCATCTCGAACCCGGCGCCGAAGCCAATCTGCGCCGTTTCTTCGCAAAGGATTATGCCTGCCTCAACCGGCTGTTCTGCTGGGGCAAGATCGACAAGGACGTTTATCTGAAGACGCTTTGAACGCCGGCGGGGTCATTATTTCGCGCCGCCCCGGCCGGACAACGGCAAACGGAAAGCCCGTATGACTGGAACCTGGAGACACCTCGTGGTCGCCGTTCTGGTGCTCGTCGGGGTCGGCTGTTCCTTCGCGCAGCAGGCCGTCGCGGCACCGGCCGGCAGTCCCAATTTCGTCCTGATCCTCTCCGACGATCAGGGCTGGGGCGAAACCTCCTACAACCACCATCCGATCCTCAAGACCCCGAACATCGATGCCCTGGCCGCGGACGGGACGACCCTGACCCGCTTCTACGCCTCGGCGCCGAACTGCTCGCCCACCCGGGCGGCCCTGCTGACCGGGCGCAGCAACGACCGCACCGGCGTGCTCGACCACGGCTATCGCCTGCGCCACCAGGAAGTGACCATCGCCGAGATCCTGTCCGATCTCGGCTATGCCACCGGCCATTTCGGCAAATGGCATCTTGACGGGTTGCAAGGACCCGGCGTGCCGATCCTTGCCGAGGATGCCTACGGCCCCGCCAGCGCCGGTTTCGGCACATGGGTCTCGACCACGAACTACTTCGACGACTTCCCGATGGTCAGCCGAAACGGCGTCTTTGTGAATCTCGAGGGCGACTCGTCGGAAGCGATCACCCGCGAGGCCATCGGCTTCATGCAGCATGCCGCGCAAGCCGGGCAGCCCTTCTTCGCAGCCATCTGGCTGGGCTCGCCGCATCTGCCCTGGCGGTCGATCCATCGCGGCAAAGACGCCGCCGGCGACAGGGCCGATTACTATGGCGAGATCACCGGCATCGACAACAGCGTCGGCCTGGTCCGCAGCTTCCTGCGCGAAGCCGGGCTGGCCGCCTCGACCCTGGTCTGGTTCCAGAGCGACAACGGCTCGATCTGGCGCATCGGGCCTGCGGGCACCGGCGGGCTGCGGGGTCACAAGAACGTGCTGTACGAAGGCGGGATCCGGGTGCCTTCGGCGGTCGCCTGGCCGGGGACGATCCCCGCCGGACAGGTCCGTTCCGAACCGGTCGCCTCGGCCGATTTCCTTCCCACCCTCGCCGACATCCTCGGCATCCCCGAAACCGCCCTGGCACGGCCGATGGACGGGCGCAGCGTCCTGCCCCTGCTGAAAGGGGCGTCCTTCGACCGCGGCAGGCCGCTCTATTTCCGCCATAAGAGGCGGCTCGCCGCGATCGACGGCAACATCAAGCTTCTCGTCCCGGATCTCGGGAAGCCGAAGGTGGAACTCTACGATCTCGCCGCCGATCCGGCCGAAACCACCGACCTCTCGACGGAACGGGCGGCTCTGGCCGGCCGGATGCATGCGGACGCCATGGTCTGGAGCGCCTCGGTCGACGACAGCCTGAAGGGCCTCGACTACGGCGCGGGGCCGATCCCGCCGCCGGCGGCGCCGGTCGACCTCAAGGACAGTCCCCTCTATCATGTGCTCGTCCAGCGACTCGGCCGGCCGAGCGGGTGAGCTTTTCTCCGGGACATGGCGGGGCTCCCCCGCGAGACGGCCTTTCAAGAGTGGTACCCATGATGATCCCCAGGTCCGACCGAAGACGGCCCCGCTTGCTCTCTTGCCTGACGGCGGGGCTGCTGAGCCTCCTTCTGGCAGCACCGGCGGCCCTGGCCGGCACCTATGTCGTGACCTCCGGCGCCGCTTCCGGCGGCACCGGCGCCACCGACCGGCCCTGGCCCTCGGTCGCTGCCGCCCTGTCCAGCGGCCGGCTGCAGGGTGGTGACACGCTGCTGCTGACCGCCGGCAACCACGGGCCGCTCGATCTGGCCGGGGTCAGCTTCGATCCGCCCCTGAAACTGGTCGCCGACACGGGCGCGCCGGTCCATCTGGACCGAATTCGGATCGCCAAGAGCTCGGGCCTCGCGCTCAGCGGCTTCGAGGTCGGCCCCCGGCAGGACCCGCAGAAGATCGAGACGGCGGTGGTGCTGATCGAGACATCCGCCAAGGACATCACCCTCGCCAGGCTCGACATCCGCGGCTGGTCCGATGCCGATTCCTATTACAGCTGGACCGCCGCCGACTGGCTGAGCCGCCGCAACAAGGGCGTCCAGATCGACGGCCGGAACGTCACCCTGCAGGACAGCCGGCTGACCGGGGTGACCACCGGGGTCGGCATCGGCGGCACCGGCGCGCGGGTGATCGGCAACGAGATCCGCGGCTTCTCCAAGGACGGCATGCGGGTGGTCAACTCGCATGCGCTGATCCAGGGCAACACGATCCGCGACTGCATCAAGGTCGACAAGAACCACGACGACGGGATCCAGTCCTGGGCCAAACGGGGCGGTGCGCCCGACCTGATCGAGGATGTGGTGATCGACGGCAACCGGATCCTCGAATGGACCGGACCCCGGGACCATCCGCTGCGTGGTGGCCTGCAGGGGATCGGCCTGTTCAACGGCCCCTATGCCAATTGGGTGATCCAGAACAACCTGGTGATGAGCCGGGTCCGCCATGGCATCGCGCTCTACGACATCCGTGACAGCCGGATCGTCAACAACACGGTGATCCACATCGATGGCAGCCCGGGCAAGCAGCCCTGGATCCACCTGAGCCCGGCCCGGGTCGCGGACGGCAACGTGGTGGCCAACAACATCGCCCAGGGCCTGCATCTGGGCAAGGAGCGCTGGCCCTGGCCCAATGCGCTGGTGCAGAACCCGTCGCGGGAACTCCGCGACATGGCCGGCGGCGATTTCCGCTTGCCTCCGGGCAGCAACCGCCCCGATCCGGACGCCGCCCCGCCTCTGGACATCGACGGCAGCCGCCGGTCCCGCAGCAGCGGCGACGGGTTCGGCGCCTTCGCGACCCAATAGATGGGCCTTGCGGATCGCGGCCGGTGACGACGGATTGAGCGGCACTTCCAGCCTGCAACCCGTTATCCGGCGGCGGCGTGGGCGCCCGGGCGAGGGGCGGCCGGCAGACTTCGCCGACGCGCCGCCGGGAGGAGAGGTCGATGACCACGGCGCGGGAAGCGACCCCCCTCTCGCGTCCGGATGTCGGTGATGTCGGTGACCCGAACCCTGTCCGGCGTCTCGACATCGAACTGCCGGTCAGGCGTATTGTCGGCCACGATCGAGGGTCTGCCGCCCGGGCTGCCGGGACGACGCTTGTCGCCGATCCGCGCCTTGATGCCGGCGCGCGCCGCCCCGCCCCACCCGGCTGCGCCCTCGGGGTTCACCCCTGGCCCCGTCCCCGGACCGACACCCCCAGCGCCAGAGCGGCCAGCAGCGCCGCGACGGCGAAGGTCGCCTGCAGCCCGGTCTCGCCGCTTGGGGCGATGCCCGCGGCGCCCGCGATGCGCGGCGCGGCGGCATAGAGCGTGCCCATCGCAGCGGCGCCGGTGATCAGGCCGAGGTTGCGCGCCAGGCCCAGCAGGGCCGAGGTCACGCCGCGGAGGTCTTCCGTCGCGCCCTGCATGACGGCGGTGGTGTTTGCCGCCTGGAACAGCGCGTACCCGGCGGTGACCACGGCAAGGCTGCCGGCATAGCCGCCGACGCCCAGCAGGCCGGGCAGCACCGCCAGCAGCGCCGCGCCCGCCATCACCGCGACAAGCCCCGCGATGGCGACCCGGAACGGTCCGGTCCGGTCGACCAGCCGGCCAGCCGGCACGCCCACCAGCGCGGCGACCGTCGGCCCGATGGACATGACCAGCCCGGTTCCGACCGCGTTAAGGCCCAGCGGCCCGGACAGGTAGAACGGGCCGACCACCAGCGTTGCCATCAGGATCGCCGACACCAGCGCCATCGACGACAGGGCCGCCGCCATCGGCCGCGCGCGCAGCAGGCCCAGCCGCACCAGCGGCGCGGGCGCGCGCGCCTCGTGCCGGACGAAGGCCGCGAAGCCGAGGCCGGCGAGCGCCCCGAGGGCCGCCACGGCCGGGACCGGCATCCGGCCCGCCAGGATGAACGCGGCCGAGAACGCAGAGAGGGCGACCGCCAGAAGCCCCATGCCGGCGGCATCGAACCGCGCGGCGCGGCGCGGGCCGGCCGCTGGGGCCGGAAAGAGGATGCAGCCGGCGACAAGGGCAAGCCCCCCCGTCCCGGCGAGGGCCACAAAGACCGCCGCCCAGCCGAAGGCCGCCACCAGCACCCCGCCCAGGGACGGGCCAAGCGCGGTGCCGACGGCCGACGCGCCCAGACCCTGGACGGCGCGCGCCGCGACCAGAAGCCCGAGGCCGGGGGCCAGGGCCGCCGCAGCCGAGGCGGCCGCGAACAGCGCGATCCCCGACAGCAGCAGGCGTCGGCGCCCGATGACGTCGCCCAGCCGCCCCATCCCGACGATCAGGCTGGTCACCGCCAGAAGATAGACGATCACCACCCATTGCGCGTCGGCCATGGTGGCGCCGAACGCCGCGGCGACGGCCGGCAGGGCGACATTCGCGATGCTGGTGCCGAGCGAGGGCAGCAGCATGACCAGCGACAGGGCCGCCAGCCGGGGCCGGATCCGGCCGCCTTCTGTGCGGGCAACGTCCGAGATGACCGCAGCGGCGCGGCGGGTCGGGGCGGCGGACCCCACAGGGGACATCAGGGCCGAAGGGACGGATCCGGACAGGCTGGGGGCTAGGCGGGGTGGCATCATGGTCGCTCCGGTTGGTGCTGCCCGACAGCTAGCCCCAGGCAGACCATTGCGGAACGCGCACTGTCTGCATCTAGTCGTTGCATCAGACGCCATGTGTTGCGAGGCCCCGGGATGCCCGACCTGAACCTGCTGCTGACCCTCGATGTCCTGCTGGCCGAAGGCAGCGTCGCCGGCGCCGCACGCCGGCTGCGGCTCAGCCCCTCGGCCATGAGCCGGGCTCTGGCGCGCTTGCGCGAGGTGACCGGCGATCCCCTCCTGGTGCGGGCGGGCCGCCGCCTTGTCCCGACGCCACGGGCGATCGAGCTGCGCGGACAGGTGGGGCCGCTGGTGGCGGGGGCGCTGGCGGTGCTTCGCCCGGCCGAGGCGCTCGACCTGACCCGGCTGTCGCGCCGGTTCGTCCTGCGCAGCAGCGAAGGCTTTGCCGAGACCTTCGGGCCGCAGCTTCTGGCGCTGATCGCAGGCCAGGCCCCCGGCGTGACCCTTCGGTTCCTGACCAAGCCCGACAAGGACAGCGCCCCGTTGCGCGAGGGCGAGATCGATCTGGAGACCGGCGTGATCGACGACGCAACCGCGCCCGAGCTGCGGGCGGTGCCGCTGTTTCGTGACCGCTGGATCGGGGTCGTCCGCGCCGGTCATGCCCTGGCGCAGGGGCCGATCTCGGCGGCGCGCCTGGCCGGGACCGGCCATATCCTCGTGCTGCGGCGCGGCCTGCACAGCGACGGCGTTGACGAGGCCGCGCGCGCCGGCGGGCTGCAGCGGCGGATCGCCACCGTGGTGAGCGGCTTTTCCACCGCTCTGGCGCTGGCACGGGACACCGACCTGATCGCCACCGTCCCCGAACGCCATACCGAGGGTCTGCGCAGGGGAATGCACAGCTTCGCGCTGCCCTATGCGGTCGCGCCCTTCACCGTCTCGATGCTGTGGCATCCGCGCATGGACGGCGACCAGTCGCACCGCTGGCTGCGCGACTGCGTTCGTCGGGTCTGTGCGGCCGGACCGAAGGTTGCCGCCTGACCGGCATGGCGCGTCCGGCCGGGTTCGGGTGCAGACGCCGGGTCCGCGACAGGATCCGGCCGGGTGGTTCGATCACCGGCCCGAGGAGATCCATGACCGAAATCCCCGCCGCGCCTCAAGCAGGCCGCGCCGGAACAGGCGGAGGAGCGGCGCCGGGACGGCATGGAAAAATGGACTTTCTATATGACTTGCCTCCATGACGCTATTCCATGAGATCGAATGCACAATAGTGCCTGCCACCGCTGCGCCCTGCCCCGCCGCCGGCCCGCCCGCCGCCCCGGAGCCGTTCCAGGCCAGCCCGCACGGGCGTTTCCCGCGATCTTTCAAGATGTTGACCGCCCCCGCCCGGCCCGTCTCGCCGCCGATACGGATCACCAACCGACCGTTTGTTCAGTCTCCGGGTCCTGCATCGCCGTGCCGGTGCCGCCGCCGCCCCGTTTCGCGCGCGAAACAGGGCGGCCGAAGCCCTGCCTCAGACCCGGTAATAATCCCGGTACCAGGCGACGAAGTCGGCCACGCCGGCGCGCATCGGCGTCTCGGGCCGGTAGCCGGTGAGGTGCTGGAGCAGCCGCGCATCGGCCCAGGTGGCGGGGACGTCGCCGGGCTGGATCTCCATGAAATTGCAGACCGCCTTCTGCCCCAGCGCGTCCTCGATCGCGGCGATGAAATCCATC
>JBGAOK010000091.1:0-14788 GCA_044221805.1 Meridianimarinicoccus sp. | reverse complement strand
CACGAGGCGCCCCGGGCGGAGATCGAGCAGCTGGCCCGCGCGCATCCCCGGCCGTTCGTCGAGCGGATGCTCGCCGCCGTCCCGCAGGCAGGCCATGCGGCGCTCGACGGCGACACGATCCTCTCGCCCGGGTCCGGCGAAGCGGCGCTGCGCGCCGCGGGGGCGGTATGCGCCGCCGTCGACCTGGTCGTTGCCGGCAAGGCGCGCAACGCCTTCTGCGCCGTGCGCCCGCCGGGCCACCATGCCGAGGCCCAGGTCGCGATGGGATTCTGCGTGTTCAACAATGTCGCGGTGGGCGCCTATCACGCCCGGGCGGTTCACGGCCTGAAGCGCATCGCGGTGATGGATTTCGACGTCCACCACGGCAACGGCACCCAGGATCTGCTGTGGAACGAGGCCCGGGTCACCTTTGTCTCGACCCACCAGTCGCCGCTTTATCCCGGTTCGGGCCGGCGGTCGGAACGCGGTGCCCATGGCCAGATCCTGAACCTGCCGCTGCCGCCCGGCACCGGCGGCGCAGCCTATCGCGAGGTCTTCGACGCCAAGGCATTGCCCGCCCTGCGCGCCGCGGCGCCCGACCTGATCCTGGTCTCGGCCGGGTTCGACGCCCACCGGGACGACCCGCTGGCCCAGATGGGCCTGACCGCGGCGGATTTCGGCTGGATCACCGGCCGGCTCTGCGACCTGGCCGAGGAATGCTGCGCGGGGCGTCTGGTCTCGGTACTGGAAGGCGGCTATGACCTCGACGCCCTTGCCGACAGCGTCGCCGCCCATGTCGGCGTGCTGATGGAGCGCGGGGCGTGACGGAAAGGGCGGGCCGATGAGCACGACGGCGAAGGACGCAATACCGGTCGAGACGCTGAGCTTCGAGGCGGCGATGGACGAGCTGGACCGGGTGGTCGGCGCGCTGGAAGCCGGCAACGTGACGCTCGAGGAATCGATCCGGCTTTATGAACGCGGCGCCAAGCTCAAGGCCCATTGCGAGGCCCGGCTGAAAGCGGCCGAGGAAAAGGTGGCGGCGATCCTTCTGGACGAAAGCGGCCAGCCGAAAGGCGTCGAGCCGGTCGACCTGACGTGACCTTTCCCGACGCGCTGGCCGAGGCCGCCGATCTGGTCGCGGCGGGTTTTGCCGACCTGCTCGACCCGCGCGCCGGGGTGACGGTCAGGGACGCGATGGATTACGCGCTGCGCGGCGGCAAGCGGATGCGCGGCTTCCTGGTGCTGGAATCGGCCCGGCTGCACGGCGTCGGACCCGAACGCGCGGTGTTTCCGGCGATGGCGATCGAGGCGCTGCATGCCTATTCGCTGGTCCATGACGACCTGCCCTGCATGGACGACGACGACCTGCGCCGGGGCCAGCCCACGGTCCACAAGGTCTGGGACGAGGCGGCGGCGGTGCTGGCGGGCGACGCGCTGCAGACGCTGGCCTTCGAATGCCTGGCCCGGCCCGAGACCGGCCCGGCCGAGGTGCGCGTCGATCTGGTGGCGGCACTGGCGCGCGCCTCGGGGATCGACGGGATGGTGCTGGGGCAGGCGCTGGACATCGCGGCGGAAACCGCCGGGATGCCATTGGGCGTCGAGCAGATCACCCGTCTGCAGGCTTGCAAGACCGGCGCGCTGATCCGCTGGTCGGCCGAGGCCGGTGCGCGGCTGTCGGGCGACGATCCTTCGGCGCTGTCCGCCTATGCCGGGGCGATGGGGCTTGCCTTCCAGATCGCCGACGACATCCTCGATGTCGCGGGCGACCCGCAGGCCGCGGGCAAGCGGCTGCGCAAGGACGAAGCCGCCGGCAAGGCGACGTTCGTCAGCCTGCTGGGCCTCGACGGCGCCCGGGCGCGGGCGGCGGCGCTGGTGGACGAGGCCTGTGCGGCGCTGGCGCCCTATGGCGCGGATGCGGAAATCTTGCGCGATGCCGCCCGGTTCGTTATCTCCCGGCAATCCTGACCGAGAGGCAACGCCATGTCCGACCGACCGGTGACCCCGCTTCTGGACCGTGTGTCCCGCCCGGCCGACCTGAAATCCTTCTCGGATGCCGATCTGGCACGGCTTGCCGCCGAGCTGCGCGCCGAGACGATCAGCGCGGTGTCGGTGACCGGCGGCCATCTGGGCGCGGGGCTGGGCGTGGTCGAGCTGACCGTGGCGATCCACGCGGTGTTCGACACGCCCCATGACAAGCTGATCTGGGATGTCGGCCACCAGTGCTATCCGCACAAGATCCTGACCGGCCGGCGCGAGCGGATCCGCACCCTGCGCCAGAAGGACGGGCTGTCGGGCTTCACCAAGCGGTCGGAAAGCCCCTATGACCCGTTCGGGGCGGCGCATTCCTCGACCTCGATCTCGGCGGCGCTGGGCTTTGCCGTGGCCCGCGATCTGGGCGGTGCGCCCGACCACGGCATCGGCGACGTGATCGCGGTGATCGGGGACGGCGCCATGTCCGCCGGCATGGCCTTCGAGGCGATGAACAATGCCGGCCACCTGAAGAAGCGGATGATCGTCATCCTGAACGACAACGAGATGTCGATCTCGCCCCCGGTGGGGGCGCTGTCCTCGTACCTGTCGCGGCTCTATGCCGGCGCGCCGTTCCAGGAGCTGAAGCAGGCCGCCAAGGGCGCGGTCAGCCTGCTGCCCGGGCCGCTGCAGGAAGGCGCGAAACGGGCGAAGGACCTCATCAAGCACATGGCGGTGGGCGGCACCCTGTTCGAGGAACTGGGCTTCAGCTATCTCGGCCCGATCGACGGCCATGACATGGACCAGCTGCTTCCCGTCCTGCGCACCGTGCGCGAGCGCGCCCGCGGCCCGATCCTGATCCATGTCATCACCAAGAAGGGCAAGGGCTATGCCCCGGCCGAGGAGCGCGATGACCGCGGCCATGCCACGGCGAAGTTCGACGTCGGCACCGGTGAGCAGAAGAAGGCGCCGTCGAACGCGCCGTCCTATACCCGGGTCTTTGCCGACAGCCTGCTGGCCGCCGCGGCCGCGGATGACCGCATCGTCGCGGTCACCGCGGCGATGCAGGACGGCACCGGGCTGAACCAGTTCGCCGAACGCTATCCCTCGCGCTGCTTCGACGTGGGCATCGCCGAGCAGCACGGCGTGACCTTTGCCGCCGGGCTTGCCGCCGGCGGCATGCGCCCGTTCTGCGCGATGTATTCGACCTTCCTCCAGCGAGGCTATGACCAGGTGGTCCATGACGTGGCGATCCAGCGCCTGCCGGTGCGCTTCGCCATCGACCGGGCCGGGCTGGTGGGCGCCGACGGCGCCACCCATGCCGGCAGCTTCGACATCGCCTTTCTGGCCAACCTGCCCGGCTTTACCGTGATGGCCGCCGCCGACGAGGCCGAGCTGGTCCACATGGTGGCCACCGCCGCCGCCCATGACGACGGCCCGATCGCCTTCCGCTTCCCCCGCGGCGAAGGCACCGGCGTCGAGATGCCCGAGCGCGGCGTGCCGCTGCCGATCGGCAAGGGCCGGATGATCGCCGAAGGCGCGCGCGTCGCGATCCTGTCCTTCGGGACGCGGCTCTCCGAGGTGATGAAGGCGCGCGAATCGCTGGTGGCCCGGGGCATCAGCCCGACCGTCGCCGATGCCCGCTTCGCCAGGCCGCTGGACCGCGAGCTGATCCTTGGCCTTGCCGCCAGCCACGAGGCGCTGATCACCATCGAGGAAGGCGCGATCGGCGGCTTCGGCAGCCACGTCGCCCAGTGCCTGGCCGAGGCCGGCGTCTTCGACCGCGGCCTGCGCTTCCGCTCCATGGTGCTGCCCGACAGCTTCATCGACCAGGCCAGCCCCGAGGAAATGTACGCGGTCGCCGCGATGAACGCCGGCGACATCGAGGCGAAGGTGCTGGAAGTCCTGGGCGTCGAACGGCTGGCAGCGCGGCGGGGATAGGGCTGACGCAAGAGCCTTGCAAAGGCTCTTTGCAAAAGTCTTGCAAGACTTTTGCGGGCATCCGCCGGGTCAGTCGGACAGCCAGGCGGCGAGGGTGGCGCGCACCGCCTCCGGCATCGCCGTCGAGCTTCGGGTCTTCGGGTCGAAGAACACCTCGACCAGATCATAGGTGGCGTGCAGCGCGCCGGTGTCGGCGTGGCGCATCTCGAGCCGGAAGGTCACGCTTTTGGTGCCGACCCTGGCCACCCAACCGTCGATCGCGATCAGGTCGCCGGCGGTCAGTTCCTTCAGGAAGTTCGTGGTCGCCTGCGCGGTGACGCAATGGATGCCGTGATCCTCGATCATCCGGGAATAGGGCAGGCCGAGCCGGGTCCACAGGTGGTACGAGGCATCGTCGAAGAACGGCGCATAGTGGCGCACGTTCATATGCCCGAAATGGTCGTGATGCCAGGGATGCACCACGCCGCGTGACAGTTCGATCCGCCGTGCCATAGCCTTGCCCTTTCGCCTGTTCGGCCAAGGCTAGATCCGGGCGGGCGCCGGCTCAACCCAGCCGCCCGCTTGCCAAGGCGCGGCTTTGCGCGCAGAAGGCGCCATGACCAGTTTTGCCGATGCCGCCCTCGCGGCGACCGCCCGGATGCGCGCGCTGTTTCCGCCGACGCCGCTCTTGCGCAACGACCACCTGTCCGAGCGTTTCGGCGCCGAGATCTGGCTCAAGCGCGAGGACCTGAGCCCGGTCCGGTCCTACAAGATCCGCGGCGCCTTCAACGCCATGCGCAAGGTCCGGGCGGCCGAGCCGTCCCAGACCCGCTTCGTCTGCGCCAGCGCCGGCAACCATGCCCAGGGCGTGGCCTATGTCTGCCGCCATTTCGGCGTCCATGGCACGATCTTCATGCCGGTGACCACGCCGCAGCAGAAGATCCTGAAGACCCGGACCTTCGGCGGCGACGCCATCGCCATCGAACTGGTGGGGGACTATTTCGACCAGACCCTGGCGGCGGCGCAGGCCTATTGCGCCCAGGTCGAGGGGCACTTCCTGGCGCCCTTCGACGACCCGGACGTGATCGAGGGGCAGGCCTCGGTCGCGGTCGAGATGCTGGACCAGCTTGGCCGGGCCCCCGACCTGGTGGTGCTGCCGGTGGGCGGCGGCGGTCTGGCGGCCGGGGTGAAGCGGTTCCTGGCCGAGACCGCGCCGGAAACCGGGCTCAGGCTGGTCGAGCCGGCCGGCGGCGCCTCGCTGACCGCCGCGCTGGCGGCGGGGCATCCCGAGACCCTGAAGAAGGTCGACAATTTCGTCGATGGCGCCGCGGTGGCGCGGGTCGGCGAGCTGACCTTCGCGGCGCTGTCGGGCACCGACCCGGCCGATGTGCTGGTGGCGCCCGAGGACCGGATCTGCGTCACCCTGATGGAGATGCTGAACATCGAGGGGATCGTGCTGGAACCCGCCGGCGCACTGGCGGTCGACGCACTGACGCCGCTGGCCCCGGCCATCGCCGGACAAACCGTGGTCTGCGTGACGTCGGGGGGGAATTTCGACTTCGAACGCCTGCCTGACGTGAAGGAACGCGCCCAGCGATTCGCCGGGCTGAAGAAGTACTTCATCCTGCGCCTGCCGCAGCGGCCCGGCGCATTGCGGGACTTTCTCGAACTTCTCGGCCCGGAGGATGACATCGCCCGGTTCGAGTACCTGAAAAAATCGGCGCGCAACTTCGGCTCGGTCCTGATCGGGATCGAGACCGGGCATGCGGCGAATTTCGACGCGCTCTACGCCCGGATGGACGCAAAGGGCTTCGTCTATGACGACATCACCGGAAACCAGGCCCTGGCCGAGTTCCTGATCTGATCGGTGCTCAGCCGGCCTCGGCGAAGCGGAAGCCGAGACTGTCCTGGTCGGCCAGAAGCGCCGCCCGCGACCGTGCATAGCAGGCGAGGATCGCCGGCACGTCCACCGTCGCCCCCTGACCCTGCCGGGCGAGCGATTCGGCGCCGTGGCAGGCCGATGCCAGCTCGTCGAAGCCGAGGTTCAGAGCGGCCCCCTTCATGAAATGCATGTCGTCGGCCAGCCGGGACGGATCGGCGCCCGCGGCCAGTTGCTGCGCCATCCCGTCGGTTTCCTCAAGGAACAGCGCCAGCACTTCCGAAAAGGCGTCTGCGCCGACCTCCTCGCGGAGTTCGTGTACCCGTGTCCAGTCCATTCCGTCTCACCCCTTGGTGGGCACCCCTTGCCCATGGCCCAGACTAGCCCGCGCGCCTTAATCCCAAGTGACCAGAATTCATAGAATTTTAGGCTTCACCCTCGCTTAAGACGGGCCTGTCAATGAGGATTCGAAGAACCGGGGGCACACCACATGAACAGCCCGGCGCGCGTGGCGCGCGGACCAGATGACAGTGAGTCTGCGCCCCTCCGGGGGCCGCGGATCCTTGTCGCCGACGACAGCCGGGCGCAGCGGATGCTGCTGGCCGCGCCGCTGCGCCGCTCCGGATTCGAGGTGTTCGAGGCCGAGGATGGCGCCCAGGCGCTGGCGCTGGTGATCGAACACCGCATCGATCTGGTGCTCAGCGACTGGATGATGCCGGGCCTGACCGGTCCCGAACTGTGCCGCGCCCTTCGCCAGCGGGGCGATGCCGACTATGTCTATTTCATCCTGCTGACCTCTAAGAACGAACGCGCCGAGATCGCCGAAGGGTTCGAGAACGGCGCCGACGACTTCCTCGCCAAGCCGGTGAACGGCGAGGAACTGCGCGCCCGGATCAAGGCGGGGTTCCGGCTGCTGGACATGCAGCACCAGCTTTCCGAGAAGAACCGCCTGATCGGCGAGACCCTGGCCGAGAAGCAGCGGCTCTACGACCTGATCGAAAGCGACCTGCGCGAGGCGCGGAAGCTGCAGCAGGCGCTGCTGCGCGACCGCTTCCGGGATTTCGGCGCGGCGCAGGTCTCGCTCCTGCTGCGGTCCTCGGGCCATGTGGGCGGCGACCTTGTCGGCCATTTCCGCGCCGGCCCGACCCAGATCGGGCTCTATTCCATCGACGTCTCGGGGCACGGGATCAGCTCGGCGCTGATGACCGCCCGGCTGGCCGGCCATTTCAGCACCGCCTCGCCCGAGCACAACATCGCCCTGCGCCACGAGGGCGGCGGTCGCTTCCGCATCCTTCCCCCCGAGGAGGTCGTGGCAAGGTTCAACGACCTTCTGACCACGGTGATCCAGAGCGACCTCTACTGCACCATCGCCTATGCCCTGGCCGACCTGACCACCGGCGTGGTCGAGCTGACCCAGGCCGGCCACCCGCACCCGGTGGTGCAACGCGCCGGCGGCGCGGTCGAGTTCCACGGTCAGGGCGGCCTGCCGGTGGGGCTGATCGACGGCGCCACCTACGACCGGGTGCGCATCGAGCTTGCCCCGGGCGACCGGCTCGTGCTGGCCTCGGACGGGCTGACCGAATGCCCCGACCCCGCCGGCACGCTGCTGGCCGAAGAAGGGCTGGCCGAGCTTCTGGCGCAGAACCGCGACGTCGCCGGCCCGGCCCTGCTCGAGGCGCTGAACTGGGATCTGTCCCGCTACCACGGCGGCGACACCTTCCCGGACGATCTGTCGATGGTGCTCTACGAATTCGTCGGCGGCGCGGTGATCTAGAACCGGCAGGGCAGGGCAGGGCCCGCCCACGGGCCCGGCCCTCAGCCGCCCAGCACCGCGCGAACCGCCGCCCGGTCGCCCGCGCTCGCCACCATCTCGGCCGCCAGATGTGCCGGCACCCAGACCGCGGTGTGGCCGGGTTCGGCGGGCGGGCCCAGCCGCAGCACCGGCCGCGCCACGAAGATCGCGCAGATCTTCTCGGCCCAGAGGTCGTATTCGGGCATGTAGGTGAAGCGCCGGTGCGGCGCCACCCGCCGCGGGCTCGCAATCCGCCAGCCGGTTTCCTCGAACACCTCGCGGTGCAGCGCCGCCACCGGCGATTCCCCGCGGTCGATGCCGCCGCCGGGAAGCTGGAACTCCGGCACCGGCGCCTCCTGATGGGTCAGGAGGATCCGGTCGCCGCGCAGCAGGATCCCATAGACCCCGGGCCGCGGCCTGTATGTCCGGTCGGGGCGGACCGGCGCACCGTATCTCCGCATCGCTTGGACCTCCGGTTGAGATGCCTGTGTGGCTGCGGTATGCCCAAGGCAAAGGGCAAAGGAAACCCATGACACTCGGATCGATGATAGCCTGGGACGACACCGTCCTGCCCTTCCAGCTTGACCTCAGCGACATCCGCGGGCGGGTGGCACGGCTTGACGGCGTGCTCGACCGGATTCTGGCGCAGCACGACTATCCGCCGCAGATCGAGGCGCTGGTGGCCGAAATGGCGTTGCTGACCGCGATGATCGGGCAGACCATCAAGCTGCGCTGGCGGCTGTCGCTTCAGGTGCGCGGCGACCGCGCCGCCCGCCTGATCGCCACCGACTACTACGCGCCCGCGGAACCCGGCGCGCCGGGACGCATCCGCGCCTATGCCAGTTTCGACGCGGAAAACCTGACCGACGGCCCGGCCTTCGATCAGATCGGCAGCGGCTATTTCGCCATCATGCTCGATCAGGGCAGCGGCACGGTGCCCTATCAGGGCATCACGCCGATCGCCGGGCAGTCGCTGAGCGGCTGTGCTGAGACCTATTTCGCCCAGTCCGAACAGCTGCCGACCCGCTTCGCCCTGTCCTTCGGCAAGACCCTCGCCCCCGGCGGGGCCGAACACTGGCGCGCCGGGGGCGTGATGCTGCAGCTGATGCCCAAGGCCTCGATCCCGGCGGGCGACGGCGGCTCGGGCGAAGGCGGGCTCTTGGGCGCCGTCGACCTTCTCGACGGCGAGTCGGTGGAACACTGGCAGCGCGCCAACCTGCTGCTCGATACGGTCGAGGATCTGGAACTGATCGGGCCGCGGGTGCAGCCGACCGAGCTTCTGGTGCGGCTTTTCCACGAGGAACAGCCGCGCGTCTTCGACCCGCAGCCGGTGGCCTTCGGCTGCACCTGCTCGGCCGACCGGGTGCGCGACAGCCTGTCGATCTATTCGGCCGAGGAGATTCGGCAGATGACGACCGAGGACGGCATCCTCACCGCCGACTGCCAGTTCTGCGGCGCCCATTACGAATTCGACCCGGCGACGCTGGGGGCCGAGGCGGCGCGCGCGGCCCGGGGCGACGACACCGATGACACCGATGACGGCGAAGACGGGGACGAGGTGAGGCATGGCCGGGGCTGAAGCCACCCGCCGCGACACGGCCGGCTGGCTGCATGCGGCGCTGGCAGTGCCGGCGCCGCCCTCCTCGGACTATGACCTGAACCCGGGCATCACGCTGGCCGCGGGGCGGAAGCTGCGCCCGGCGGCGGTCCTCGTCGCCATCGTCCCGGGCGCGCGGGGGGCGGGCGTCCTGCTGACCAAGCGGTCCTCGAAGCTGGAACACCACCCGGGCCAGATCGCCTTCCCGGGTGGCAAGGTCGATCCCGGCGATGCTTCGGCCGAGGCCGCGGCCCTGCGCGAGGCGCATGAGGAAGTGGGCCTGCCCCCCGGTCAGGTCCGGATCCTCGGCCGGCTGCCCGGCCACGAGACGGTGACGGGCTTCGACGTGGTGCCGGTCCTGGCACTGGTCGACGGGCCGTTCCGGCCGGTGCCCGAGGCCGGCGAGGTCGACGAGGTGTTCGAAGTGCCGCTGGCGCATCTGGCCGACCCCGACCGCTTCCGGATCGAGGGGCGGCTCTGGCGCGGCCAGCGGCGGCTCTACTACACCGTGCCCTGGGGGCCCTATTACATCTGGGGCGCCACCGCGCGCATCCTGCGCGGTCTGGCCGACCGGCTGGCCGAGGTGCCGTGACCCGGATCGTTGCCGACTGGATCGAGGCAGCCCCGACCCGTGCGGTCTGCGACGCGCTGAGCGCCTCCGGGCACCGGGTCTATTTCGTCGGCGGCTGCGTGCGGAACACGCTGCTGGGCCGTCCGGTCAGCGACATCGACCTTGCCACCGAGGCGCTGCCCGAAGCGACCATGGCGGCGGCGCAGGCGGCCGGGCTGAAGGCGGTGCCGACCGGGATCGCCCATGGCACCGTGACGGTGATCGCCGACGGCCAGCCGTTCGAGATCACCACCTTCCGGCAGGATGTGGAAACCGACGGGCGCCGCGCCACGGTGGCCTATTCGCGCCGGCTCGAGGATGATGCGGCGCGGCGCGACTTCACCATGAACGCGCTCTATGCCACCCCCGACGGGACCCTGATCGACCCGGTGGGGGGGCTTCCCGACCTTGCCGCGGGGCGGCTGCGCTTCATCGGCGATCCCGATGCCCGGATCGCCGAGGATTACCTGCGCATCCTGCGCTATTTCCGCTTCCACGCCTGGTACGCCGATCCCGAGGCCGGGATGGACCCCGAGGCGCTGGACGCCTGCACCCGCGGCGCCGGGGGGCTGGCGCAGCTTTCGGCGGAACGGGTGGGGCAGGAGATGAAGAAGCTGCTGGCCGCGCCCGATCCCGCCCCCGCGGTGGCGGCGATGGCGATGACCGGCATTCTCGGACGGGTTCTTCCCGGCGCGGTCCCGGTGGCGCTGGCCCCGCTGGTGGCGCTGGAGGCCGAGCTGGGCGCGGCCCCGGATCCGGTCCGCCGGCTTGCCGTCCTCGGCGGCGCCGAGGTCGCCGACGGCTTGCGCCTGAGCCGGGCCGAGGCGAAGCGGCTCGCCCGGCTGCTCGAGGCGGCGGGCCTGCCCGATTCTCCGGCCGTGCTGGGCTATCGCCACGGTCCGGCGACGGCCGTCGACATGCTGCTGGTCCGCGCTGCCGTCCTTGGCCAGCCGCTGCCGCCCGGCGCCGCGGCCGAGGCCGCCCGGGGCGGCGCCGCGCCCTGTCCGGTCACCGCCGCCGACCTGATGGACAGCCATGGCGGGGCCGCGCTGGGGGCCGCGCTGAAGCGGGCCGAGGCGCTGTGGATCGCGTCGGATTTCCGCGCCGGCAAGGCCGATCTTCTGGCCGCGCTCTGACCCTGCGCAGCGGGCTTACCGGGGGGCAAGGTTTGCACCCGCGGGGTTTCGCATTAGGTGTGGGGTCAACCCGCGCCGTCCCGGCGCCGCCAGCCGACCGATTCCCGCGATGTTCCGCTATTTCGAAAACCTGATCGATCCCTATCAGCCCTATCCGCCCACCGACGCCCCGCCGCGCCGGCTGTGGCCCTTCGTGCGCGACTATTCCCGGCCGTTCAGCGGCGTCTTCCTTGTGGCCGCGCTGCTGGCCATCGCCGTGGCGGCGGTCGAGATCGGGCTCTTGCACTACATGGGCCGGGTGGTCGACCTGCTCAGCGCGACCAGCCCGGCGGATCTGTGGGCGACCCATGGCGGCGAACTGATCTGGATCACCGCCTTCGTGCTGGTGCTGCGCCCGCTGGTGCAGGGTCTGCACGTCCTGGTGCTGAACAATGCCATCCTGCCGAACTATGGCACGCTGTTCCGCTGGCGGGCGCACCGCCACGTGCTGCGCCAGTCGGTCGGCTGGTTCGAGAACGACTTCGCCGGGCGCATCGCCAACCGGATCATGCAGGGCCCGCCCGCCGCCGGCGACGCGGTGTTCCAGGTCTTCGACGCGCTGAGCTACGCCACCGCCTATGTGATTGGCGCCGCGGTGCTTCTGGCCGACGCCGATCCGCGCCTTGCGGTGCCGCTGCTGATCTGGGTCGCGCTCTACGGCCTGCTGCTGCGCTGGTCGATGGCCCGGGTCGGCCCCGCCTCGCAGGCGTCGAGCGAGGCGCGCTCGGCCACCACGGGCCTCGTGGTCGATACCTATTCCAACATCGCCTCGGTCAAGCTCTTCTCGCACCACGACCGCGAGATCGCCCATGCCAAGGCGGCGATCGAAACCACCCGCCGTACCTTCGCCCGCGAGATGCGGATCTTCACCGTCTTCGACATGGCCCTGATGCTGCTGAACGGCGCGCTGATCATCGGCGTGGTCGGCTGGGCGGTGGCGCTGTGGGTGCAGGGCTCGGCCAGCGTGGGCACCGTCGCGGCGGCGACCGCGCTGACGCTCAGGCTGAACGCCATGACCGGCTGGCTGATGTGGGCGACCTCGACCTTCTTCCGCTCGCTCGGGATCGTCGCGGAATCGATGGAGACGATCGCCCAGCCGATCACGCTGCTGGACGCGCCCGATGCGAAGCCCCTGATCCTTGACCGGGGCGAGATCCGCGCCATCGGCCTTGGCCATCACTACGGCCGCGGCTCGGGCGGGCTTCAGGACGTCGCCTTCGCCATCCGCCCCGGCGAGAAGGTCGGCCTTGTCGGCCGCTCGGGTGCGGGCAAGTCGACGCTGGTCAAGCTGCTTTTGCGCTTCTACGACGCCGAACAGGGCCGGATCGAGATCGACGGCCAGGACATCGCCGGGGTGACCCAGGACAGCCTGCGCGCCGGGATCGGCATGGTCAGCCAGGACAATTCGCTGCTGCACCGGTCGGTGCGGGACAACATCCTCTATGGCCGGCCCGACGCGACCGAGGCCGAGATGATCGCCGCCGCGCGGAGGGCCGAGGCGCATGATTTCATCCTGACCCTGCAGGACCCCGAGGGCCGGCAGGGCTATGACGCCCATGTGGGCGAACGCGGCGTGAAGCTGTCCGGCGGCCAGCGCCAGCGCATCGCGCTGGCCCGGGTGATCCTGAAGGACGCGCCGATCCTCGTGCTGGACGAGGCCACCAGCGCGCTGGACAGCGAGGTCGAGGCGGCAATCCTCGACACGCTCTATGGGGTGATGGAGGGGAAGACGGTGATCGCCATCGCGCACCGGCTCTCCACCATCGCGCGGATGGACCGGATTCTCGTGCTGGACGACGGCCATATCGTCGAGGACGGCCGCCATGCCGACCTTCTGGGCCGGGGCGGGCTTTATGCCGGGTTCTGGGCGCGCCAGTCGGGCGGCTTCATCGGCACCGATCCCCGCAGCGAGGCCGCGGAATGACGGTCATGGATCTGGCCCGGCGGATCCGGCTGGACCGGCTGGCCGATCTGTTCGATCCCTTCGCCCGCACCGACGCGCCGCCGCCGCAGACGCTGTGGCGGTTCATGGCCTGGTGCCTGAACGGGTCCTGGGCGATGCTGGCTGTGGCGGCGCTGGTCGCGGTGGCTGCCGGCTCGATCGAGGTGGTGGTGGCGATCCTGCTGGGCGACGTGATCGACCTGGCGCTGTCCTCCCGCCCCGAAACCCTGTTCGCCGACCATGCCGGCTATTTCCTCTGGCTCGTCTTCCTGGTCGTGGTTCTGCGCCCGGCGGTGCTGGGGGTTTCCTCGGCGATGCAGACGGTGGTGATCGGGCCCAACATCAACACCCTGGCGCTGTCGCGGCTGCACCGCTGGACGCTGGGGCAGGCGGTCACCTATTTCGACAATGATTTCGCCGGCCGCATCGCCCAGAAGGAGATGCAGTGCAGCCGCGCGGTGATGGACGTCACCGTCGAGGGGCTGAACACCATCGTCTTCGCGCTGGCCTCGATGATCGCCTCGGCGGCGCTGCTGATCACCATCGACTGGCAGATCGCGGTCCTGCTGGCAGTCTGGCTGGCGGGTTACCTGCGCTTCATCACCTGGTGGCTGCCCAAGGTGCGCATCCGGGCGGCGGCGCGGGCCGGGGCCCGGGCGGCGGCCTCGGGGCTGGTGGTCGACACGATCTCGAACATGCGGACGGTGAAGCTCTTCGCCAACGACCCGCTCGAGGACGAGATGGCGCTGGCCGCCATGGGCCGCTACCGGAACCGGTCGCTGGAGTTCGGCTATGTCTCGACCTTCTTCCGGCTGACGCTGATGGCGGTGGCGGGGCTGGTGCCGGCGCTTCTGGTGGGCGCGGTGCTGTGGTTCTGGACCCGGGGCACCGCCACCCCCGGCGACATCGCGGCGGTGGGCACCGTGTCGCTCCGGATCGCGCAGATGACCGGCTGGGTCAGCTTCACCCTGATGACGATCTACGCCAACCTCGGCGAGGTCGAGGATGGCATGCGCACGCTCAGCCCGCCCCATGCCCTGACCGACGCGCCCGGCGCGACCGATCTGGAACCCGGCGCGGCGACGGTGCGGTTCGATCATGTGAGCTTCGCCTATGGCCGCCAGGCCGGCGGCGTCGAAGGCATCGACCTGACCCTCGCGGCGGGCGAGAAGGTTGGCATCGTCGGCGCCTCGGGTGCGGGGAAGTCGACGCTGGTCAGCCTGTTGCTGCGGCTCCACGACGTCGAGGCCGGGCGCGTGCTGGTGGGCGGGCGCGACGTGCGCGAGGTGACCCAGAACAGCCTGCGCCGGCAGGTCGCCATGGTCACCCAGGAGACGGCGATGTTCAACCGCTCGGCGCGCGAGAACATCCTTTACGGCCGGCCTGACGCGCCCGAGGCGGCGATGATCGACGCCGCCCGCAAGGCCGAGGCCGATGGTTTCATCGCCGGGCTGCGCGACCACGCCGGGCGCAGCGGCTATGACGCCCATTTGGGCGAACGCGGCGTGAAGCTGTCGGGCGGCCAGCGCCAGCGCATCGCGCTGGCCCGCGCCATCCTGAAGGACGCGCCGATCCTCGTGCTGGACGAAGCCACCAGCGCGCTCGACAGCGAGGTCGAGGCGGCGATCCAGACCAGCCTCTACAAGCTGATGGAGGGCAAGACCGTCGTCGCCATCGCCCACCGCCTGTCGACCATCGCGGCCATGGACCGCCTGGTGGTGATGGAGCACGGCCGCATCGTCGAGCAGGGTGACCACCACAGCCTGCTGGCGGCCGGTGGCATCTATGCCCGGTTGTGGGAGCACCAGAGCGGGGGCTTCCTCGGTGAAGAGGCCGACGATGAAGCCGCTGCGGCGCAGGGCGCCGACACCGAACGCTGAAGCGCGTCAGCCGCGCAGGCGGGGAATCAGCGGCCCGGCGGGGCTG
>JBGAOK010000090.1:0-14833 GCA_044221805.1 Meridianimarinicoccus sp. | reverse complement strand
TCCGGGGATGCGATGGGCGCTGAGGTCGCGGTGCTGACCGGCGACCTGATCGGTTCGTCCCGGGCCCTGCCCGCGGCGATCGACCGGACCTTCCTGGTTCTGGCCGAGGCGGCCGGGCAGCTTTCCGACTGGCATGGCGCGGCGACGCGCCTGACCCGGTTCCGCGGCGACGGCTGGCACTGCGTTCTCGCGCGCCCCGACCTTGCCCTGCGGTCCTGCCTTTACCTGATGGCAGCCCTGCGCGCGGCCGAGGCGCCACTCGAGACCCGGCTGGCGCTGGGGTTCGGCGCGATGACCCGGGCCGGCAGCGCCACCCTTGCCGATGCCGACGGTCCCGCCTTCCACCGGTCGGGGCGCGCGCTGGACGCGATGCCGCGGGGCCGGCGCTTCACCACCGCCGACGACGGCACGCCCCCGGCCCTGGCGGCGGTGGTGCCGTTGGCCGACTGGATGACGCGCCGCTGGACCCTGGCGCAGGCCGAGGCGGCGCGGGCGATGCTGACACCGCCCAGCCCGACCCAGCGCGAACTGGCCGACTCGCTGGGGCTGACCCAGCAGAGCGTGTCAGAAAGACTGGACGCTGCCGGTTTTTGGGCATTTTCCGAAGCCCTGTCGGTTCTGGAAGAAGAATCACGGGCTTGAGCGCCGCCGCCGCTCGCCACAGGGTGGAAAGCCTGTATAGTCGTTCACAGGAAATTTCTCCTGTTCGCGCCATCATCGGCGCGTCCTGCACCGCATCCGCCAGGGTGATTACCCGATGATCGAGACCTTCATCCTGCTGCTGTTTGCCCATGTGGTGGGTGATTTCGTCCTGCAATCGGGCTGGATGGTCCGCGATAAGCACCGCCCGCAGGTTCTGGCAGCCCATGTGGGGGTGATCCTCGGCTGTTCGATCCTTGCAACCGGCAGCCTGTCGCCGGCGCTGTTCCTGCTCGCCTTCGCCCATGCCGGCATCGACGCCGTCAAGACCGGATTCCGGCTGACCGGGCTGGGCTGGTTCCTCGCTGATCAGGCGGCCCATGTTGCCACCCTGGCGCTGGCAGCGCTGATCTGGCCGGAGATCTGGGCGAACGGGCTCTGGGTGCAGGTCCTCGCGCCCGGGACCGCAGCCTGGGCTCCGGTGGTGACGCTGCACCTTGCCGGGATCCTGATTGCCACGCGGGCCGGCGGCTTCGTCATCGGCACGCTGCTGGCGCCCTATCTGGACGCGACGCCGGAACTGACCGACGGCGGCCTTCCCGGGGCGGGTAACCTGATCGGCCTGCTGGAGAGGGGACTGACCTATGTGCTGGTCGCGCTCGGCCAGCCGGTCGGGGTGGCAGTCCTGATCGCGGCCAAGTCGGTCCTGCGCTTCAACACCGTCAGCGCTGACCGGCGGATCGCGGACTACGTGATCATCGGCACGATGGCCTCGATCGGCTGGGCGCTGCTGACCGCGGTCGCGGTCCTGGCCTTGGGCGCCGCTGTACGTCCCTGAGCGTATCGTGGGCAGTGTCGGTCCGGCGGCATCTTGAGCCCGGGCGCCACTGCGCCTATCTTGAGGGGCAACGTTACCGAGAGGGTTCCATGTTCGGCATTCCCGGCAAGCAGGCGGTCACCCTGACCCCTGCCGCTATCAGGCAGATATCCCGGCTCATGGCCCGTGACAACGCCACAGGGCTTCGTCTTGGGGTGAAGAAGGGCGGCTGCGCGGGCATGGAATACACTCTCGACTATGTGTCCGAGATCAATCCGCTGGACGAGGTCGTGGAACAGGGCGGTGCCCGGGTCATGATCGCCCCCATGGCGCAGATGTTCCTGTTCGGGACCGAGATCGACTACGAGACCAACCTGCTCGACTCGGGCTTCCGGTTCCGCAATCCGAACGTGGTGGATGCCTGCGGCTGCGGGGAATCGATCCGCTTCGACGAAAGCCTCGCCCCCGGCGCCTGACGGAACTACTCGGCCCGGCCCGGCCCCACGCGGCCGTGGCAGGCGCGCAACAGTGACGCGGGTGCGCGTCGCGCAGCGCACTTGTGCGCGCTACCATCCCGAGAGCAGACCGAAGGCGCGGTTGCCCCTGCGGCGGGAGCCTGTCAAATGTCCCCTGCTTCGGACAGAGGGGAACAGGAATGCCGCAGAAACTCGCAGCCGGGAACTGGAAGATGAACGGCCGCGCCGCCGATCTGGCCGAGATCGCCGCGCTGCTTCCCGCCGTCGCCGCCGCCCGCTGCGGCGTCCTGATCTGCCCGCCGGCAACGCTGATCGACCGGATGCAGGCCGCCGCCGCCGGGACGGCGCTGGCCCTGGGCGGACAGGACTGCCATGCCAAGGCCTCCGGCGCCCATACCGGCGACATCTCGGCCGCGATGCTGAAGGATGCCGGCGCCAGCCATGTCATCGTCGGCCATTCCGAACGCCGCGCCGATCACGGCGAAAGTTCCGAGACGGTGCGCGCCAAGGCCGCCGCCGCCATCGCCGAGGGCCTGACCGCGGTGGTCTGCATCGGCGAGACGCTGGCCGAGCGGGAAGCCGGCCGCACGCTCGAGGTGGTCGGCGGCCAGCTTGAAGGGTCCATCCCCGACGGCATCACCGCCGCGAGCCTGGTGGTCGCCTATGAACCGGTCTGGGCCATCGGCACCGGGCTGACCCCGACACTGGCACAGATCGGCGAGGTTCATGACGCGCTGCGCGCCGCGCTGGTGGCGCGGTTCGGGGAAGAGACCGGCACCGGGGTGCGGCTGCTTTATGGCGGCTCGGTGAAGCCCGACAATGCGCGCGAGATCTTCGGGGTCGCCAATGTGGACGGCGCACTGGTGGGCGGCGCCTCGCTGAAGGCGAAGGATTTCGGCCGTCGGCGGGAGCTGAGACGCCCCAAACGTGAAACGGCCCGGGACCAGTGCCCGGGCCGCTGTCGTTAGGGATGGTCCCGCGCTGCCGGATCAGTCGGCGAGACGGGCCGCCACGTTTTCCCAGTTGACCAGCTTGTCGAGAAAGTTGGTCAGGTAGGCCGGGCGCTTGTTGCGGAAGTCGATGTAGTAGGAATGCTCCCACACATCGCAGCCCAGCAGCGCGGTCTGGCCGAAGCACAGCGGGTTGACGCCGTTCTCGGTCTTGGTGACCTTCAGGCTGCCGTCCTTGTCCTTCACCAGCCAGGCCCAGCCCGAGCCGAACTGGCCGGCGCCGGCGGCGGCGAAGTCTTCCTTGAACTTGGCCACCGACCCGAAGGCCTCGACCAGCGCGGCTTCCAGTTCGCCCGGCATCGCCGTCTCGCCCGGGCCCATCATTTCCCAGAACTGGGCGTGGTTCCAATGCTGCGAGGCGTTGTTGAAGATGCCGTTCTGGGCGACCGCACCGGGCTGGTAGGTGCCGGTCACGATGTCTTCCAGCGACTTCGATTCCCATTCGGTGCCGGCAATCAGCTTGTTGCCGTTGTCCACATAGGCCTTGTGGTGCAGGTCGTGGTGGTACTCCAGCGTTTCCTTCGACATGCCCAGTGCGGCCAGTGCGTCATGGGCGTACGGAAGATCGGGAAGTTCGAATGCCATTTTGGTCCCCTGTCCTGTGGTTCGCGGTGCTGCGCTACTTGAGGTTCGCCCCGGGGGAACGTCAACCCCGGCCGCGGTGTTCCGGGCCCGGGCCCGCCGGGCCGACGGGCCGCCGCCCGAAGGTCGGGCAGAACGGGGTGTGACGGATCCGGCCGGGGATGCCGGGTCCTGCTCACGCCTTCGGCGGCAGGCCGGCCACATGGGCCAGCGCCATCCGGGTCAAAGCGCGGCGCCGTTCCGGGTCCGCCGCGAAGGCGGCAAGGTCAAGCCAGACATAGCCGGTCATCCGCCGGCCGCCCTGGATCATCGGCGTCACCCCCGGCAGGGCCAGCGCATCCGCCTCGGCCGCCGGGCCGGGACGGTAGAGTGCGCCGCGGGTCGAGATGCAGGAAACCATGTGCCCCTCCAGCAGGAAGCACAGCCCGCCGAACATGGTCTTTTCGGCCAGTACCTTGCCGACGCTCAGGTCGGCCCGCATGAGCGCGGCGAGCGCCGGGTCGAAGGCCATGCGGGGGCTCCTGTCCGGTTGGGTGGCGCCCCGGCCGCGGCACGGCTTGCCGCGGCCGGGGAGCTTGGGTCAGTTGGCGGGTTTCGGCTCGGCCGGCGTCGCAGGCGCCGGGGTAGCGGGCGCAGGCGTGGTGGGCGCCGGCGCAGGTGTGGCGGGCGCTGCTTCCGGCGCCGCGGCCGGGGGCGTGGCCGGCGTTGTGGCCGGTGTCGGCGCGGGTGCCTCGCCACCGGCGAACATCCAGATAAGCAGCAAGGCCACGACGACGGCGATTGCGCCGTAGATGAGCGTGCGGTTGGACTGTGCAGCCATGAAAACCCCTCCTCCGGGTCCGGGCGGATCGCAGGGAGTCGCGTCCGCCTCTGGCCGAATCCTAGCACAATGGCGCAGGGCGCCACAGGACCACCCAAGGTATGACTATGTCCGGCGATTCCCTGACCCTGCCGCGGATCTGCCCGGGCCCGGCCCGGTCCGCGCCGCCGGGCCATCGCCCCGTCCTCACGCCCTGTCGTCACGCCCCGCCCTCATGGCGCGGCGGCGTGGTGACGCGGGCGCCCTGTGCGGGCAAGGCAGGACCCCGAGGGCCTTTTGCCGGCGTTCCGAAACGTCTATGTGCCAGCCATGACGTTCTGGCTTGTCTCCTCCGCCCTGGCCGCCGCCGTTGCGCTGCTTCTGGCGCTTGCCCTTGTCCGCCGGGGCCGCGCCGCCGCGCCGCGGTCGGCCTATGACATCGCGGTCTACCGCGACCAGCTGGCGGCGGTGGAGGCCGATCTGGCCCGCGGCGTGATCACCCCGGACGCGGCCGACCGCACCCGGACCGAAGTCGCCCGCCGCATCCTCGAGGCCGACCGCGCCGGCACCGCCGAGCAGTCCGGCACCGATCCGCGCGGGCTGAGCATCGCGGTCGCCGCCGGGGTGGCGGTGTTCCTGATCGGCGGCAGTGCGGTCCTGTACCTTCGGGAAGGCGTGCCGGGCTATGGTGACCTGCCCCTGAAAGCGCGCATCGCGGCCAGCGAAGACTTCCACGCCAACCGCCCGCTTCAGGCCGCGGCCGAGGCCAGGGCGGCGACGGCCCGCCCGGCGCCGGGCGCGCCCGATCCGGCCCATCTCGACCTGGTCGAGAAGCTGCGCGCGGCGATTGCCGAGCGTCCCGACGACCGGCGCGGCTTCCAGCTTCTGGCCGAGAACGAGGCCGCGCTGGGAAACTTCGCCGCCGCCTACCGGGCGCAGGAGCGGCTGATCGCCCTGAAAGGCGACAGCGCCACCGCGGATGACTATGCCGATTATGCCGAGCTGATGATCCTGGCCGCCGGCGGCTATGTCTCGCCCGAGGCCGAGAAGGCCCTGGGCAGCGCGCTTGGCCTCGATCCCGGGAATGCGCCCGCGCTCTACTACATCGGCCTGATGGAGGCGCAGATCGGCCGGCCCGACCGCACCTTCGCGATCTGGCGCCAGCTTCTGGAGACCTCGCCGCCCGATGCGCCCTGGCTGCCGGCGATCCGCGGCCAGATCGGCGAGGCCGCCGCGCGCGCCGGCATCGCCTATGACCCGCCCGCGCCCGAGGCCGGCACCAAGGGGCCAAGCGCCGCCGACATGCAGGCCGCCGCCGGCATGGCGCCCGAGGCGCAGGCCGAGATGATCCGCAGCATGGTCGCGGGCCTGCAGACCCGGCTGGATGCCTCTGGCGGGACGGCGGCGGAATGGGCGCAGCTGATCACCGCGCTGGGGGTGCTGGGCGACGCCGACGCCGCCCGTGCCGCCCGCGACAACGCCAAGGCCGCCTATCAGGGCGACACCGCCGCGCTGGAACAGATCGCCGCCGCCGCGGCCCGCGCGGGGCTGGGCAAATGATCGTCGACAGCCTCACGGATTTCGCGCCCCTGCTCGGCCCGATGCAGGCGCTGGCGGGGCTGGACTACGGCAGCAAGACCATCGGCATCGCGGTCTCGGACCGGCTGCGCAGCGTCGCCTCGCCGCTCCGGACGATCCGGCGGCGCAAGTTCCGCGACGACGCCGACGCGCTGCTGGCGATCCTGGCCGAACGCGAGATCGGCGGGCTGGTGCTGGGCCTGCCGCTGAACATGGACGGGTCCGAAGGGCCGCGCTGCCAGTCGACCCGGGCCTTCGCCCGGAACCTGTCGGTGCTGACCCCGGTGCCGATCGCCTTCTGGGACGAACGCCTGTCCACCGTCGCGGCGGAACGCGCGCTGCTCGAGGCCGACACCTCGCGCGCCCGCCGCGCGGAGGTGATCGACCATGTGGCGGCCGGCTTCATCCTGCAGGGCGCGCTGGACCGGCTGCGCCACATCATGGCGCGGGGCTGAGCGATGCGGCTGCCCGAGGACGGCCCGGCCCGGCCCGCGGGGGCGATCGAAAGCCCCTGCATCAACATCTGCCAGATCGACCGCGCCACGCGCCTGTGCATCGGCTGCGCCCGCACCATCGACGAGATCGCGGCCTGGGGCGGCATGACCCCGGAGGCGCGCTTGCGCGTGATGGCCGACCTGCCGTCGCGGCCGGTCAGCCCGCTTTCCGGGCCGCCCGGACCGCAGGGCTGATCACTCGGCCGCGTCCCGGGCCGGACCGGCCATCCGCGCCAGCGCCTCGGCGATGACCTCGCCCCCGGCTCCGGGGCGCGCGGCGGCCTCGGTCAGGTGGCGCCGCCACAGCCGCGCCCCGGGCCGGCCGGCGAACAGCCCCAGCATGTGCCGGGTCACGCCATGGGCGCGGCCACCCTCGGCCACATGGGCGTCCACGCAAGGCATCATGGCGCGGGCCACGTCCTCGGCCGCAGGTCCGGGGACACCGCCCCAGATCAGGGCATCGGCGTCCGACAGGATGTCGGCCGGGGCGTGATAGGCGGCGCGCCCGATCATCACCCCGTCCAGCCCGCCGTCGAGGAAGCCGCGCGCCTGCGCCAGCGTCTCGATCCCGCCATTGACCGACAGGTGCAGGTCGGGGAAGGCGCGCTTCATCGCCAGCACCAGGGGATAGTCCAGCGGCGGGATCTCGCGGTTCTCCTTCGGGCTCAGGCCCTGCAGCCAGGCCTTGCGGGCATGCACAATGACCCGGCCGATCCCGGCATCGCGCATCCGCGACAGGAAGTCGGGCAGCACCTGCGCCGGATCCTGATCGTCGACGCCGATCCGGCATTTCACCGTCACCTCGACCGCGACCGCCCGGCGCATCGCCGCCGCACAGGCCGCGGCCAGGGCCGGATCCTTCATCAGCACCGCGCCGAAGCAGCCCGACTGCACCCGGTCCGAGGGACAGCCAAGGTTCAGGTTGATCTCGTCATAGCCCGCCGCCTCGGCGATCCGGGCCGCCTCGGCCAGTTCGTCCGGGTCCGAGCCGCCCAGTTGCACCGCCACGGGATGCTCGGCCGGATCGAAGCGCAGCAGATGGGTGGCGCCGCCCCGGACCAGCGCCGCCGCCACCACCATCTCGGTATAGAGCAGCGCCTCGCGCGACATCAGCCGGTGCAGGTGGCGGCAGTGCCGGTCGGTCCAGTCCAGCATCGGCGCCACCGACAGCCGCGCGGCGCGCGCCAGATCCGGCCGCGGCCGCCCAGCCCCGTCGCCTGTCGCTGTGTTGTCCCGGTCCGTCATTGCTGCTTCCGCGCCGCGCCCGTGCCCGGGCCTTCGAAAGCCGTCCGTCTAGCAAATCCCGTCGCGTATGGCCAGCGCCGCGGCGTTCCCGCGCAGTCCCTTGCCCGGGTCCCCGGAATGACCGACCTCTGGCCCATGACCGGACCGATCCCTCGCCGTTCCCGCATCGGCCGCCGCGGCCTTGTCGCCCTTGGCCTTGCCGCCGGGGCGGCGCTGCTGGCGCCGCGGCTCGGCCCCTGGCTTCAGGCCGGACGCGCGCCGGCGCCGGAATTGCGCCCCGACCCGGCGCTGCCGGGCTTCCGGCGGCTGGACGGGCTTGCCGCGACCGCGCTGCCGCCGGCATTCGCCGGGCTCGATCCGCGCGCCGCGCCGGTCCCCGACGGCGCGCTCTGTGCCTGGCTGTTCCCGGGCGGGCTGCCGGCGGGGCGGGTACCGGTCGCGGTCTTCACCGACGTCAACTGTCCCCATTGCCGGGTGATGGAGCCCTGGCTGGCCGCGCTTTCCGCCGACCTTGTGGCGCTGAGCTGGCATGACATGCCGCTGCTGGGTCCGGCTTCGGCCGCTGGGGCACGGGCGATCATTGCCGCCGGCCGTCAGGGCGCGGACGGGCGGATGCGCGACCGGCTGCACCGCAGCCGCTTCCTGCCCGACGCGGCCTATCTCGCGGCGCTGGCGGAAAGCATCGGCATCGACCCGGACCGGCTGCAGGCCGACATGGCCGCCCTCGACACCGACGCCCGGCTGGCGCAGTCGCTGGCGCTGGCGGGCGCGCTTGGCCTGCCCGGCACCCCGGCGCTGGTGGTCGGCGACATCATCGCCCCGGGGGTGATGACCCGGCCCGAGCTTGAGGCGCTGATCGCCGCCGCGGGGTCGCCCCCATGCGCCTGATCCCGCCGCCGGGCCGATTGCGCTTGGCCCGGCCCCATGCCACCTTGCCCGCGCCGCGACCTGCACGGGTCGGACATCCGGGCCCCGTGCCCGCCGGACAGAGGCCGTGACGATGACCCTTTTCACCCCCGGCCCCGAGGCCGAGCGGGAATACCGCCATGCCCTCGGCTGCTTCGGAACCGGCGTCACCGTGGTCACCACGATGACACCGACCGGACCGCTGGGCTTCACCGCGAACAGCTTCTCCAGCGTGTCGCTGGACCCGCCTCTGGTGCTGTGGTCGGTGGCGAGGAACTCGGACCGCTTCCCGGTGTTCGACACCGCAAGGTTCAGCGCCATCCATGTGCTGGCCGCCGCGCAGCTTCCGCTGGCGCGGCGCTTCGCCAAGAACGGCCGCGACTTCGACGGGGTCGACTGGGATCTGAACCCCGAGGGCGTGCCGGTGCTGGACGGCTGCCTGGCCCGTTTCGAATGCGAGGCGCACGCGAACCACGATGGCGGCGACCACCGCATCCTCGTGGCGCGGGTGCGCCGGGTGCTGCTGACCGAGGGCGCGCCGCTGATCTTTGCACTCGGCCGTTTCGGCGGTCTCGCCGCGTCCTGACGGCGCAGCCCGAACGTCGCAAGCCTGTCGCGAGAGGCCCGGGCCATGGACGGCGTCACAAGGCGGCGGGGCGGACAGACCCCGATCGAGCCGAACTCCCGGCATGGTGCCTGTGCCGATGTCCCGAACGGCTGCTCCGGGCGCTTTCGCTCGGAAATCGGCGTCGCCGATCCCTTCAATCCGCCAGCGGCCCGGCGCGGACCTGCCAGGTTTTCTGGCAGCGCTATCGGTAGCGTTAGCAGCAGCCTTGTCCGGGTCTGGTCATTTTGCGGTTGCAGCATGATTCTGCCGGCGCCGTCGAACCCGTTGGTCCAGGCTGATTCCCTTGGTCGGGGCCAGAGATGCCACGGCCGGCCCATCATTCATTGATGAATCTGCGGCTTCGGTTTGCGGAGCAGAATTTTTGCGGCCCCTGGTGTCGAGTTGCCGCTAGGAGAAGTTTTTGGCACCTGCAGCACATTTTCACTTGAAATGCTGCGGCGCAGCATTCATATCGGTTGCACGGGCGGACACACCGCTCCGAAGCAACATCTACCCTGAACGAGGAGCTTCAGACATGGCCAAAGCCCAGGACTTCACCGCCTTCTTCAAAGACCTCCCGGTTGCCTTCCCGGTTGACGACGCCGCCTTCAAGGACGCGTGGGCGAAATCCGCGAAGTTCAACGAGCAGATCGCCGGCATCGCGCTGGACGCCGCCAACAAGGCCGGCGCCGTGAGCGAGAAGGCCGCCGCCACCACGCTGGCCGGCCTGCGCACCGTGACCAAGGCCCGTCCGGACGCGAAAGACTACGCCAACGCCGTGGTCGAGTTCGGCAATGCCCAGGCTGCCCTGGTCAAGGAATGCCTCGAGACCCTGACCGAGGCCCTCAAGCAGGCCCAGACCGAAGCCACCGAACTGTTCATGACCGCCGGCAAGCAAGCCGCCGAAGAAGTGAACAAGACGGCCACCAAAGCGCAGACCCAGGTCACCGCTGCGGTGAAAAAAGCCACCGAAGCTGCCGCCTGAGGCCAGCTCGGCGGGGTCATTCGCGCCTTTCTCGAAGGCCCCAAGGGGCGGATCCTCGGATCCGCTCCCTTTCTTTTGTGCCCAGAGCGGCTTCGTCCCGCCCGTGATGCGGGGTTGACCGGGTCCCCGCCGCCGCCGAACCTGGCCGGGAAACGGGAGGTCCGGGCGATGACCGACGACTCGACGACCGAATCCGCCACTGGCGCCGCGCCGATTGCATTGATCACGTGGCCGGCCGCAGCGTCCCGCTTCCTGGCCCTGCGCCTGCGCCCCGGTGATGATCTCCGCGACTCGATTGAGGCCGCCTTCGCAGCCTGTCCCGAACAGGCCGGCTTCATCGCCGCGGCGGTGGGCAGCCTGTCCCATGCCATCCTGCGTCCGGCCGGCCGCGAGGATCCGGTGGTTCTGGCCCTGCCGCTCGAGATCGTCGCCCTGTCCGGCACGCTGTCGCCGGACGGCGTCCACCTTCACCTGGCCGTCGCCGACGCCACCGGTGCAATGACCGGTGGCCATCTGCTCGCGGGCTCGCTGGTCCGGACCACCGCGGAACTGGTCCTGGCCTTGGCTGCGGACATCGTCTTCCAACGTGCGCCGGATCCTGCGACCGGCTATCCGGAGCTTGGTTTTCTGAGCCGCGACTGAGCAGAAGACCACACCACAATAGCGAATCCCTTGTCGCGTTGCGGCCCGATCCGCAGCGCCGGAAGCCGGCAAGGCCTGCCGTTCGGGCAGTTTCTGCCGCCATGGCCTGCATCGCCGGCGGCGCTGGTCTCCATCCTGCCTTCGGCCGGCGCAGCGCCGTTAGCGCAAGCGCCGGAGAACCGCAGGGCCCAAGCCCGGCCAAGCCCCTGAAAAGACAGCGCAGTAAAGTCTGATGACTGAAACAGCCCCTTCCCGGAAAATGTATTCACAGAATTTGCGTTCGAAATCGATAGGTTATTCCTGCTTTTTCAAACAATGTTATCTTAACGACGGGTCATCCGAAGCACCGTCTGGTTTCACGATCGAAACGGTGCGACGGATACGGAGGGGATCAAGCAAGGATGGGAGGACTCTGATGACGAGCCCGAGTCAGGAAACCGCGACCTATGCGCCGAGCGCGGAGTTTGCCGCAGCGGCCCATGTCGACGCCGCCAAGTACCAGACGCTCTATACGCAGTCGATCGCGGACCCGGATGCGTTCTGGGGCGAACAGGGCAAGATCCTCGACTGGATCAAGCCCTACACCAAGGTGAAGCACACCGACTTCACCCTCGGCAATGTCGACATCAAGTGGTTCGAAGACGGCACCCTGAACGTGTCGACCAACTGCGTCGACCGCCATCTCGAGACCCGCGGCGATCAGACCGCGATCATCTTCGAACCCGATGATCCCCACGAACCCGCCAAGCACATCACCTACAAGATGCTTCACCACGAAGTCGGCAAGATGGCCGCCGTGCTGGAGAAGCTGGGCGTCCGCAAGGGCGACCGGGTGGTCATCTACCTGCCGATGATCCCGGAAGCCGCCTATGCGATGCTGGCCTCGGCCCGGATCGGCGCGATCCACTCGATCGTCTTCGCCGGCTTCTCGCCCGACGCCCTGGCGGCCCGGGTCAACGGCTGCGACGCCAAGGTCGTCATCACCGCCGACGAAGCCCCCCGCGGCGGTCGCAAGACCGCGCTGAAGACCAACGCCGACCAGGCGCTGCTGCACTGCAAGGACTCGGTCAAGCTGCTGGTCGTCAAGCGTACCGGCGGCCAGACCACCTGGGTCAACGGCCGCGACTACGACTATTCGGAACTCAGGAACGAAGTCAGCCACATCGTCCGCGCCGTCGAGATGAACGCCGAAGACCCGCTGTTCATCCTCTACACCTCGGGCTCGACCGGCCAGCCGAAGGGCGCGGTGCACACCACCGGCGGCTACCTTGTCTATGCCGCGCTGACCCACAAGGTTGTCTTCGACTACAAGGACGGCGACATCTTCTGGTGCACCGCCGACGTGGGCTGGGTTACCGGCCACAGCTACATCGTCTATGGCCCGCTCGCCAACGGCGCCACCACGGTGATGTTCGAGGGCGTGCCGACCTGGCCCGACGCGAGCCGGTTCTGGGAAGTCTGCGAGAAGCACAGCGTCACCCAGTTCTACACGGCGCCGACCGCGATCCGCGCGCTCATGGGCAAAGGCCCCGCCTTCGTCGAGAAAGCCGACCTGTCGTCGCTGCGGGTACTCGGCACCGTGGGCGAGCCGATCAACCCGGAAGCCTGGAACTGGTACAACGAGCATGTCGGCAAAGGCCGCTGCCCGATCGTCGATACCTGGTGGCAGACCGAAACCGGCGGTCACCTGCTGACCCCGCTGCCTGGCGCCCATGCGACCAAACCCGGCTCGGCCATGAAGCCCTTCTTCGGCGTCGTGCCGGTGGTTCTGGATCCGCAATCGGGCGAGGAAATCGCCGAAAGCCCGACCGAGGGCGTCCTGGCCATCAAGGACAGCTGGCCGGGGCAGATGCGCACCCTTTGGGGCGATCACGAGCGGTTCGAGAAGACCTATTTCGAGCAGTACAAGGGCTACTACTTCTCGGGCGACGGCTGCCGGCGCGATGCCGATGGCGACTACTGGATCACCGGCCGGGTCGACGACGTGATCAACGTCTCGGGCCACCGGATGGGCACCGCCGAAGTGGAAAGCGCGCTCGTCGCGCATTCCAAGGTCGCCGAGGCTGCGGTGGTCGGCTATCCGCATGACCTCAAGGGTCAGGGCATCTATTGCTACGTCACCCTTATGGCGGGCGTGGAACCGACCGAGGACCTGCGCAAGGAACTGCGCGACTGGGTCCGCACCGAGATCGGCCCGATTGCCAGCCCCGACCTGATCCAGTGGGCGCCGGGCCTGCCCAAGACCCGTTCGGGCAAGATCATGCGCCGCATCCTGCGCAAGATCGCCGAGAACGACTTCGGCAGCCTGGGCGACACCTCGACCCTCGCCGAACCGGCGGTCGTCGACGACCTGATCGCCAACCGGATGAACCGGGTCTAGGTCGATGTCGGCAGCGAGCGACGTGACAACTACGCCCGCGGTGTTCATCCTTCTCGGCCCTCCGGGCGCCGGGAAGGGCACCCAGGCCCGGATGCTGGAAGAGAAGTTCGGCCTCGTCCAGCTTTCGACCGGAGATCTGCTGCGCGCGGCCGTCGCCGCGGGCACCGAGGCGGGCAGGCGCGCCAAGACAGTGATGGAGGCCGGGCAACTGGTCTCGGACGACATCGTGCTGGCGATCCTGAAGGACCGCATGGCCGAGTCCGACACCGCCCGTGGCGTGATCCTCGACGGTTTCCCCCGTACCGCGGCCCAGGCGGCGGCGCTTGACGATCTGCTCGCCGAGGCGGGCCAGAAGATCAACGCGGCGATCTCCCTTGACGTGATCGACGAGGCGATGGTTGAGCGGGTTTCGGGCCGCTACACCTGCGCCAACTGCGGCGAAGGATACCACGACACGTTCAAGGTTCCGGCCCAGGCCGGGGTTTGCGACAAGTGCGGCAGCACCGAGTTCAAGCGCCGCGCCGATGACAATGCCGAAACCGTGCGGTCGCGGCTTGAAGCCTACCACGCCCAGACCGCGCCGCTGATCGACTACTACGACGGCAAGAGCGTTCTGAAGCGAATCGACGCCATGGCCGAGATCGACTCCGTGGCCGATGCCCTCGAGGGCATCATCGCGACCACCAGGACCTGAGCACGGACCGGCGCCCCACCAGGGGCGTCGGAACCGGGCCGAGACCAAGCCGAACACGACAAGCCGCAGCATGGCACCGACACACCCCCGCGGACCTCGGGTCCCGGGGAGCGGATCCCTGCGGCCATTCAGGGAGGAACGTCGCGCATGTCCGACAATTCGGCTCACAATGCCTATTGGGAAGCGAACATCCGTCTGATCCGGGGCTGTCTCGCGGTCTGGCTGATCGCCTCATTCGGGCTCGGCATCCTTTTCCGACCGCTGCTGGTGCGGATCGAGATCGGCGGCGCCGACCTGGGCTTCTGGTTCGCCCAGCAGGGCTCGATCCTGGTTTTTCTGTGCATCATCTTCTACTATGCTTGGCGCGTCAGCCGGCTTGACCGCGAACACGGCGTCGAAGACTAGACCCGGAACCGCCCCGATGGGTCCTGTCGCCTTCAACCTGCTGGCGGTCGGTGCGAGCTTCGCGATCTACGTCCTGATCGCGGTCCGCGCGCAGTCCGGCACCATGGCGGAGTTCTATGTCGCGGGGCGCCGGATCCATCCGGTCACGAACGGCATGGCCACCGCGGCGGACTGGATGTCGGCCGCCTCGTTCCTGTCCATGACCGGGCTCATCGCCTGGTCGGGATACGGCGCCTCGAGTTATCTCATGGGCTGGACCGGCGGCTATGTGCTGCTGGGGCTTCTGCTCGCGCCCTACCTGCGCAAGTCCGGCGCGCTGACCGTGGCCGGGTTCATCGGCAAGCGCTTCTACAGCCGCGCCGCCAGGACCGTCGCCGTGATTTCGCTGATCGCCGTTTCGGCAACCTATCTGGTGGGTCAGATGACAGGGCTTGGCATCGCCTTTGCCCGGCTGCTGGGGATCGACCTGACCAGCGGGCTGATGACCGGCGCCGCGCTCGTGTTCCTCTGCGTCGTACCCGGCGGGATGCGCAGCGTCACCTATACCCAGGTCGCCCAGTACGCGGTGATGATC
>JBGAOK010000089.1:0-15055 GCA_044221805.1 Meridianimarinicoccus sp. | reverse complement strand
GATCCTGGCCTGACGGCGGCCTGATTGCGGTTCGATTGCACAGGGCCCGGCGCGGCCCTAAAGAGAGGGTCCCGAGGCTTCCGGACCGGACCCGCCGATGTTCCTTTCGCTCAAGACCGCGCTGCGGCTGGTTGCGCTGATCGGCGCGGCGGCCGCCAGCGTCGGCGGCGCGGTCGTGACGGCGGACTGGATCGCGGCGCGCAACCGCACCGAACTTCGCACGGCGCTGGACGGGGCCGGCCACGGCTGGGCCACGGTCGAGACCGACGGTCTGATCGCCCGCATCGGCGGCACCGCGCCCGACGAGACGGCCCGCTTCGCCGCCCTGAAGGTGGCCGGGAACGTAGTCAATCCCGCCCAGATCCGCGACGGCATGACGGTGGCCGAGGCGGCCCCGCCGCCGCTGCCCGACTACCGGCTGGAAATCCTGCGCGCGCGCAACCGGGTGACGCTTCTGGGCCTGATCCCGGCATCCTCGATGCCGGCGGGGGGGCTTGGCCTGCGCTTCGCCGCGCTGGCGCCCGAGGTCGAGGTGACCGACCTGACCGTCGCAAGCCCCGATCCGGTGCCGTCCGACTGGCCGGAAAGCCTCGATCCGGTGCTGGGCGCGATGGCGGGCCTTAAGGATGCCCGGCTGGTGCTGGCGCCGGGCAGCGTCGAGATCTCGGGCCTGGCGCCGGAACGGGACAGCGCAGCGCGGATCTATGCGGCGCTGGCCGAAGACCTGGGCGCCGACACGGCGATCAGCCTGTCGCTCGCGCCGCCGCGACCGGTGCTGTCGCCCTTCGTGCTGCGCCTGCGCGCCGATGCCGACGGGGTACGCTTCGACGCCTGCGCCGCCGCGACCGAGGCCGGGCGCGACCGCATCCTGGCCGCTGCCCGGGCCGCCGGCGCCGAAGCCACCGACTGCCCCCTGGCCTTCGGCGCGCCGGGGCCGGAATGGGAGGACGTGGCCGAGACCGCCATCGCCGCCCTGGGCCGGATGGGGGCGGGCACGGTGACGCTGTCCGACCTGACGGTGACGCTGGCGCCGGGGGCGGCGGTCAGCGGCGGGTCGCTGGCCGCCGCCGCGGACGCGATCGAGGCGGCGCTGCCGCCTTCCTATGCCTTGCGGCTGGTGGACCCGGCCAGCGAAGCCCCGCCGGACGCTCCGGCACCGGCGATGGTGTTCACCGCCCGCCGCGACCCCGGCGCCGCGCCCCGGCTGGAAGGCCCGGTGGGCAGCGCGGCGCCGGTGGTGGAAAGCTTCACCCGGGCGCGCTTTCCGGGGCCAGCGGCCGATCTGGCGCTGGAGACCCGCCGCCCGGTCAGCCCCGACTGGCCGCTGCGGGTTCTGGCGGGTCTCGATGCCCTGTCGATGGTGGCGGAGGGCAGGCTGACGGTGACGCCTGATCTGGTCCGGCTGACCGGCGTGTCGGGCGACCCGCAGGCGGGGATCCGGATCACCTCGGCCCTGGCCGGCGCGCTTGGCGACAGTGCCGCGGCGCAGGTGGACATCGCCTATGACGCGGGACTGGACCCGAACGCCGCCCTGCCCGCGCCCGAAACCTGCCTGGCGCAGATCGCGGCGATCCAGGACGAGGCGAAGATCACCTTCGCGCCCGGGGCGACCGAGCTGGACGACGCGGCGCAGAAGATCGTCCGACGGATCGCCACGGTGCTGCGGCGCTGCGGCTTCGTGGCGGTCGAGATCGGTGGGCACACCGATTCCCGCGGCCGCGATTCGATGAACCGCGAGCTCAGCCAGCAGCGGGCAGCAGCGGTGCGGACCGCGCTGATCGCCGCCGGGGTCCCGGCGGAGACGCTGACCGCCGCGGGGTATGGCGAGGATCGGCCGGTTGCCGACAACGGCGACGCGGAGGGGCGCGAGGCGAACCGGCGGATCGCGTTCAGCCTGCGCGACCCCTGGCAGGGGCCGCCCGCGCCGGGGACAGTGACTGAAGGCGCCGGCCCGGCCGGCAAGGGAGAGGCTGCGGATGGACCGGACTGAACTGATCGCGGCGACGGCGATCCTGCTGTTTGCCGCCTTCGGGCTGGGCTTTCTCACCCATTGGCTGGTGTCCCGGCTGAGCCACGTCTCGCGCCACGATCTGGACGAGGTCGACCGCATGGCCGAGGCGCTGCATCACGCCGAGGACCAGCGCGACGCCAGCCGCGCCCGGCGCCGGGCGGCCGAGGCTGAACTGGGCGATGTGGCGGCGGATCTGGAGGCGGCGCTGGCCGCGCTGGCGGAATCCCGCGCCGAGGCCGAGGAGCTGCGCGCCTTCATCGCGGACGAGAATCTCGGCCGGCGCTAGGGGCGGAGGTGGCCCGGGCCAGGCCGGCTAGGGCCGGTTAGGACCGGTCGGTGGCGGACGGATCCCAGCGGTCGAGCGCGGCCTCGTCGCTGTCGCGGGCCGCGACCCAGGTCGCGCCGGCCTCGGTCACTTCCTTCTTCCAGAACGGCGCGCGGGACTTCAGGTAGTCCATCAGGAATTCGGCCGCCGCGAAGGCCTCGGCCCGGTGCCGGGCGGCGGTCGCCACCATCATGATCGGCTCGCCCGGCAGGAGCGTGCCGTGGCGATGGATGACCAGCGCGCCCGACAGGTGCCAGCGCGCGACCGCCTCGTCCCGGATCGCTTCGATCGCCCGCGCGGTCATCGCCGGATAGTGCTCAATCTCGAGGCGGACCAGCCGCGGCGCGGTGCCGCCCCGCACCAGCCCCGCAAAGGTCACGACGGCGCCCGCATCCGCCGCACCGGCCGCGGCCGTGAAGGCGGCGGCCTCGGCGGCCGGGTCGAAGGCAAGTTCCTGCAGCCGGACGGTCATCGCCGCCCCTCAGCCGCCGGTCATCGGCGGGAAGAAGGCCAGTTCGCGCACGCCGGCGAGCGGGGTGTCGAAGCCGGCCAGTTCCTGATCGGCGGCGACACGGATGGCGCGGGTATCGGCGAAGGCCGCGGCATAGCGCGGTTCGCGCGCGGCCAGTTCCGCGACCAGGCCGGCGACGGTGGCGGCCTCGGTCTCGACGCTTTCCCGGGCGAGGCCGATCCGTTCGCGCACCCAGGCGAAATAGACCACGTCCAGCTTCATTCGGGGGTCTCCGTCAGATAGGGCAGCGCCTTGCGGAAATAGTCCCAGCCGGTGATCGCGGTCAGTGCCGCCGCAACCCAGAAGAGCGCGATCCCGGCAATGGCCGTCAGCCAGCCCGCGGTCGCCAGCCGCCAGATCGGGTTCCAGTCCCGGGGGCCGCTCTCCATCAGCCCGGCGTAATCCTCGGCCGCTAAGGTGCGGGACAACCAGAAGTGCTTTTCCTCAAGCCCGAGACTGAGCAGCAGGAGCGTGATCGCCACCATCTGCACCGTGGTCTTCCACTTGGCGAGCCGGGTGACCTTCAGGGTGCCGGCGCGGGCGCCGAGGAATTCGCGCAGGCCCGCGACGAAGACCTCGCGGAACAGGATGACCGTGCCGGGCACCAGCAACCAGGGGTCGAGGCCCGACAGGCCCAGCACGAGGGCCAGCGCGATGATGACCATGGCCTTGTCGGCGATCGGGTCGAGCATGGTGCCGAAGCGGGTCTGCTGGTTCCAGGCCCGGGCCAGGTAGCCGTCGATCCAGTCGGTGGCCGAGGCGCCCACGAACAGGACCAGCGCGACCCAGTCGGCGGTCGGGCGGGTGAAGACCACGAAGGCGAGCGCGACGCAGGGCGCCGCGAACAGGCGAAGCACGGTCAGGATGTTGGGAATGGTCCAGGACATGGACCCGGGTGTACCGCGTCGCGCCGCCGGAGGAAAGCCGGCGGCGATCCCCGTTGCCGCCACTGCGTCCGCGCTGCATCCGGCCAACGCGGACGCCAACCGGGGCCTGCTGGCCTAGACGCTATTGAGTGGCGCCCGGCGCGGTCGGAGCCGCCTGCCCGTCGGCTGGCGCTTGGCGCTGGGGCTGTGGGGACCGCTGCCGGTGCCGACATTGCCGCGAGTTCGGCCCGTGCGGCTTCGGCCAGCGGAATCGTGGCGCCTTCCCAGAGATCTACAGCGGCCTGCAATCTGGCCGCCGCTTCCTCGGGTCGCCCGGCGGTCAGGTAGACCTTGGCGAGATGGTACTGCACGGAGGGGTCTTTCGGCAGGCCTTCCGCCGCCGGCTCGAGGTTCTCGAGCGCCTCCTGCTGGTTGCCCATGCGGAACGAGATCCAGCCATAGGTGTCCTGGAACGCCGGGATCTCGAGACCGCGCAAGCGTCGCGCGATCACATAGGCCCGCTGCAGGCTCTCGTCGTCGCTGCGGTGGGTCGAGATCAGGCTGGCAAGGTTGTTGGCGATGATGGTCGAGCTGGTATCCTCGGCATAGACCGCCTCGTAGATCGAGATCGCCTCGTCGATCCGTCCGTTCTTCTCGGCCAGACCGGCCTTGATCCAGCGCAGGTTGGCCGATTTCGGCAGGACTACCAGCGATTCGTCGACAATCGCCTCGGCTTCGGCGTCATTGCCCTGGCGCACGGCGGTCGAGACCAGGGCGCGCCAGACCTGCTCGAGCGAGCTGTCAAGGGCCAGGATACCCCGGTAGATGTCCTTTGCCCCGTCATAGTTGCCCTCGGTCGCGGTCAGCGCACCGTTCAGGAACTCGATTCCGATTCGGTCCGGGCTGTCGGCGGGAGTTTCGGCCAGCAATTCGTTCATGTAGGCGCGTGCCTCGACCACCTCGCCATTGGCGAGCCGGGTGCGGATGATCGCGGTCTGGGCAGCCAGTTTCGACTGCCCCTCGGCCACCATCGTCTGCATCAGCTGGATGCTCTCGTCGGTGCGGGCGGAACGCTGAAGAACCGTGGCCTGGATCGCAGTGGCCAGCAGCTTGGCCTGATCTGTTCCGAGCTGGCGCAGCGCGGTGGCCACCTGTTCGGCACGCGGCAGGTCGTTCATCCCCAGATAGACCTCGGACAGGGCCTGGAGCAGGTCGAGATTGCCCGGATCCAGCCGCAGCGAACGCAGGATCACGTTCTCGGCCGTCAGGTACTTTTCGTTGTCGATCAGATAGCGGGAGTAGCGCAGCGTCTCCGCCGGCCCGGCGTTCGAAACCTCGACCGCGAGGGCAAGGCTTTCGACCATCAGCTCGCGGTTTCCACCGCGCTCATAGGCCCGTGCCAGCAGCGTGATGGTCTCGGAATCCCGCGGCGACTGGTCGAGCGCGGTGCGCAGGGCGAGCACCGCATCGCGGACCTGGTCCTGATCGATCAGCCAGTTGCCCTTGATCTTCAGCGCGTTCACGTCGCCCGGGTCTTCCCCCAGCACCGTTTCGACCAGCGTGCGCGCCTTGTCCAGCTGCCCATCGGCAATGTACATGCGCGCCAGCGTGGTCTGCATGTTGCGCCGCGCCTCGGACGATTCCTGCGCCGCGACAAGTTCCTCGACCTGGACGATGCCGGTCGCGCGCTCGCCCTTGTCGAAAAGCATGCCGGCCTTGAGCACCCGGAAGGTATCGTTGTCGAGCCCCTCGGCGATCAGCTTGTCCAGCTCGGCCAGGGCGGCATCCATGCCGCGCACCTGGGTCAGGAACTGCACCAGCGCGATCCGCGGCGGGATCGCCTCGCCCCCCTTGGCCACAAGGCTGCGCACGAAGGCTTCGGCGCCATCGGGATCATTGTCGGCAAGATACCAGCGCACCAGCGACGTGCGGATTTCGGCATCTTCCGGATAGGCTTCGACCATGTATCTCAGCTGATCGCCGATACCGGGCATGTCCTGCAGCTGGCCCAGCAATGACAGCTTGATCTGGTTGAACTGGAGGTTCTTCGGATCCGAGGTCAGCGCCTTGTCGACCTGATCCAGCGCCGCACTGTATTTCTGCTCGCGCACGAGGTTGTCGATGACCACCTGCTGGCCGAAGTAATTGCCCGGTTCCTCGGCGAGCAGGTCCTCGGCCCGGGTGACGGCGGCCTGCGCGGCAGCATTGTCGCTCCGGCGGGTGGCCGTACTGTAGTCCATCGCGATGAGCATCGGCTTCAGCTCGGGATTCTCCGGATCAAGCTTGCGGGTCGCCTCCAGAACCTCGGACGCGATGTCCCAGGACCCGCTGCGGACGGCGATGCGAGCCATCTTGATCCGCGCCTCCACATCCTCGGGATATTGTTCTGCGACGAGGGCATAGTGCCGGAAGGCCTGTTCCTTGTCGCCGCGCTGTTCCATCAGCGAGGCATACAGCATCCGCGCTTCGCGGTGTTCGCCGTTCAGCTTGAACACGTTGCGCAGCACCACCGCGGCGCGTTCGTTGTCGCCCTTTGCCGCCAGTTCGACGGCGGATTCGTAGTTGCGCTGCGCCTTCTCCTCGGTCGACTCGCAACCGGCGAGCAGAAGGGTCGCAGCGGCGCATCCCGCCAGCAGGGTCGCTTTCACAAGGCGCATCGAAAATCCCGTCCGATCCAGTTCAGCACGTTATGTAGTCGCCGTGTTACCAAAAAAGAAACGGTCGCCAAAACCAATCGCGACCGCACACCACCGCAAGAAGATCACGTCTGCGCTATACGCCGGTCCCGCGCACCATGACCCGGACCGTCTTGAGGATGAGTCCAATATCGGTCGGGAAGCTCACCTGCTGATAATAATCCGCGTCATAGCGGGCCCGGGCGGCGAAGGAGGTGTTGTTCCGGTCGCCCACCTGCCACATCCCGGTAACCCCGGGTTTCAAGGCGTAATAGGCCTGACCCGGATAGAGATCGCGCTGCTGCGGCATCATCGGACGCGGACCGACCACGCTCATCTCGCCGGTTAGGACGTTCCAGAACTGCGGCAGTTCGTCGAGCGAGGTCTTGCGTATGATCGCGCCCACCCGGGTGATCCGCGGATCGCTCTTCAACTTCTGGGTGCGGTTCCACTCGTCGCGGGCAGCCTCGTTCTTGGCAAGGTATTCGGCCAGCTTGTGGTCTGCGTCCTTCACCATCGAGCGGAGCTTGACCATCCGGAACACACGGCCATCGCGACCGACGCGTTCCTGGGTGTAGAACGGTGAGTGCCCGTCGGTCATCACCAGCAGGGCAAGGATCAATGTGACCGGAAGCACGACAACAGCCGACGCAAGCACGAACACAAGATCGAAGGAGCGCTTCACGTAAGACCGGTACACGCTTTGCTGCGGCGTATAGTCCACGATACCGGATATGACATCGGACGATTTTTGAAAGTGTGCGGTCACAACACTGAACCTTCTTTAACCGACATAAGCACGCAGACCACTTCGAACGCGTCCACTCCGCAGGACTCATCCGGAGAAGCCCGAGCAAGTTCCTAATAGCATGCCCGCACAGTTCGTTTCAATCTCAGAACTAGTTTGCCAGACCTTTTCGAAAAATGCCTAATACACTGTTTTTGCATAGTATTGTCAGCTTGCTGACGCCCGACTGGCGCAGATTTGGGCAGATCGACGGCGACGCGGGGTCGCGATGCAAGTATTGCGTGCATTCCCGCAACGGGCGAATCGGCAGAATTGCCACAAGCCGGCGCTGCAGTGCGGCGTCAAGGCTGTCCACGCCCCGCTTCCTTTCGTCCGAGGTGTCGCCGCCGGTTCCGTCTTGCCGCAACGCAGCATACCCGCTAACCATAACGCTGTGGCATTTCGGCAGGCTTGCGCGGGTGACCTTTCGGACGATCTTTCTCGTCACGAGTGATTGTGCGTAAGGGAAACTGAAACTAGGTATGTGTGTGAGTTCCCGGACAGAAAGGGACGCGTAAGGCGCGAGCGACGTGTTGTCGTGCCTCGGCAAATCAGGACAATGAACACTACGACACCCGTCGACATTTATAACTCATTCTTCGGATTCCGAGAGCGGCCGTTCACGCTGGTGCCGGATCCCGATTTCCTATTCTGGTCGAAGTCTCACCGGCTGGCCTACACGATGCTGGAGTACGGCATCCTGACGAGGTCACCGATCACGGTCGTGACCGGCGAGATCGGCGCGGGCAAGACGACCCTGTTGCAGCACCTGCTGAAAAGTCTGCCCGAGGACGTTATCGTCGGACTGATCTCGAACGCCCAGGGCGACCGCGGCGAGCTTCTGCAGTGGGTCCTGTACTCGCTGGGCCAGAAGTTCGACCCGCGCGCCTCGTATGTCGAGCTGTTCCAGCAGCTGCAGGACTTCCTTCTGGAATCCTATGCCGACGGCCATCGGGTCATCCTGATCATCGATGAGGCGCAGAACCTCAACGTGAACACCCTCGAAGAACTGCGCATGCTGACCAACATCAACTCGAACAAGGACGAACTGGTTCAGCTGGTCCTGGTCGGCCAGCCCGAGTTGCGCAGGCTCATCATGCGGCCGGAACTGAAGCAGTTCGTCCAGCGGGTGGGATCGAGCTTCCATCTGTCGGCAATGTCGCGCGAGAACGTGGCCGCCTACGTCGCCCATCGCCTGAAGGTCGCCGGCGGCTCGGGCGAGGAATTCGACCCCGGGGCGGTCGAGGCGATCTACAGGCTGACCAGCGGAATTCCCCGTCTTGTGAACCAGCTCTGCGATCTCGGGCTGGTCTATGCGTTTGCGGCGGAGGAGCAGGTCGTGACGGCAGAAACCATCGACAGCGTGCTTGCGGACGGCGTCTTCTTCGGCGGCGTCGGGCTTGGCGGAGTATCGACGCATGAAACTTGACTTCAAATACTACTTCAACGTCTTCCTGCGGCGCAGCCCGTACTTCCTGATCGTGGCGTCACTGTTCACCTCGGTTGGTGTCACCGTGGCAATGCTGTTGCCCACCGAGTACGAGGCGAAGGCGACGCTGCTCGTCGAATCTCCCCAGATCCCCACCAACCTGGCCAGTTCGACCGTCACCACGCAGACACCGGAGCAGTTGCAGATCATCCAGCAGCGGATGTTCACGCGGGAAAACCTGCTCGACATCGCGACCCAACTGAATGTGTTCGACCGCGTGAAGCGCGCGCCGGATGAAAAGGCGCTGACCGTCACCGAGAAGGTGGACCAGATGCGGGCGCGCACGACGTTCACCACGACCGGCGCACAGTCCAAGCGCGGACAGGCACAGAACGCGGCGGTGCTGACGATCGTCTTCCGCGGCGCATCGCCGGATCTGGTGGCCGAAGTGACCAACGAGTTCGTCACACGCGTGCTGCAGCAGAACGTCCAGCTGCGGACGGAGGCGGCCGGGGGCACGCTGGAGTTCTTCCAGCAGGAAGTTGATCGGCTTGGCGCAGATCTCGACGCACAGAGCGCCCGGATGCTCGAATTCCAGAACCAGGCAGGAATCGCGGTTCCGACGAACCTGCCGTTTCTGCAGGGCCAGCAGACCAATTTCGAGAACCTGATCAACAGTCGCCTGCAGCAGATTCAGTCGCTGAACGACCAGAAGCAGCGGATGATCGACCTGTTCAACGCCACCGGCGGTGTCCAGACCACCGGGGCACAGATGACCCCGCAGCAGCAGCAGCTGCAGCAGGCCGAACAGCAGCTCTCCAGCGCGAAGCTGATCTATTCGGCCCAGAACCCGAAACTGCTGATGCTGGAGAATCAGGTCAAGCAACTCCAGCAGCAGGTCGCCACGCAGGTTGCCGCAACCGCCGGCGCTGCTGCGACGGGTCCTCAGCCGGTCAGCCAGCAGCAAGCGCTGCTGAATTCCCAGGTCGCCACCATCGACTCCCAGATCGCCGGTCTCCAGCAGGAGATTGACAACGCACAGATCAAGATCAAGGACATCGAGGCCAGCATCGCCAAGGTTGCCGAGAACGGCGCGACCCTGACCAAGCTCCAGCGCGACATCGCCAACGTCCAGTCGCAGTACGACACCGCGACGAATCGTCTGTCTGCAGCCGCCACCGGCGAGCGGATCGAGCTTCTGGCCAAGGGCCAGCGCATTTCTGTCGTCGAACAGGCCACCCCGCCGGAACGCCCGACCAAACCGAACCGCCCGCTCATCGCAGCGGCCGGCGCCGGTGCCGGGGTCGCTGCCGGACTTGCGCTCGTTGTGCTGCTCGAGTTGCTGAACCGTTCGATCCGCCGCCCTGTGGAACTGACCAACCGTCTCGGGATCACACCGTTGGCCGTCCTGCCCTATCTCAGGACCGAGCGCGAAGTCCTGGTTCGGCGCATGACCGTGCTGGGGATTGTGGCGTTCCTGGTCGTGGTTATTCCGGTCACACTTTATGCCGTGCATACATTCGTCACACCTCTGGATGTTCTGATGGAGCCGGCGTTGAACAAGGTTGGACTGTCGATCACGGGATGAGACGATCGGCCGTGCATGGGTAAGGGTAGCGCGGGGTCTGCGCGGAGTTCGGGGACACATATGGAACGACTTCAAGAAGCACTCAGCCGGGCGCGGAGCCGTCGCGAACAGACCACCGGGAACGTCCGTCCTGCCGGTGCCTCGTCCGCCCGGACGAACCGTGGCACCGACCCGTCCACGGACGAGGCCTGGCAGATGCTGACCCAGTTCGAACCCGACGAAAGGACACTGCGCTCGAACCGGGTGGTGGCCTTCTTCGGCGGCCGCGAGGCAGCGGCCTTCGACGTGCTGCGCACAAAGCTGATCCAGCAGATCAAGGCCAATGGCTGGAAGCGGATCCTGATCACCTCGCCATCGCCGAAATGCGGCAAGACGACGATCACGGCAAACCTTGCCTTCAGTCTGGCCCGGCAGAGCGATTTCCGTACCCTGGTGATCGAGACCGACATGCGCCGCCCCGAACTGGCGCATATGCTGGGAATCAAGCAGAACCTGTGTTTCGCCCGCGTCCTCGAGGGTGAGGAACCGGCCGAAGCCCACATGATTGCCTACGGGATGAACCTTGCGATTGGTGCCAACAAGGTGCCGGCAGAGCGCCCGTCGGAGCTTCTCCACTCGACCCACGCCCGCACCCGGATCGAGGATATCGAGCAGAGACTGAAGCCGGACCTCGTGCTGTTTGACGCCCCCCCGATTCTGGCATCCGACGACACAGCGGCATTTCTCGATTTCGTCGACGGCGCCATTCTGGTTGCCGCCGCAGAGGAAACCTCGATCGACGAGGTCGATCTGGCCGAGTCGGAGATCGCGGCCTCGACCAACGTGCTCGGCGTCATTCTGAACAAGAGCCGCTATACCTCATCAACCTACGGCTACGAGGACGGCTATTACTGAGGCCCGTATCCGGGCTGCTGCTGCGGCCCGGTCACGTAGACCAGACCGGAATCCTCGTCCGGACCCACCAGATGGGTCACCCGCGCATTGCCGGCGGCGCCTTCAAGCCGTAGTCCGTCGAGCCCGAATCGCAGGCTTTCCCGACCCAGGGTCCCGGTGCGCTCGAACCCTGACAACAGGCCGCTCCGGTCATAGACCAGATCGTCCTGCCACGTTCCGGCAGCCCAGATCGACCTGTCGGTTCGCGGGGCCCTGGTGTCCATCCTGTAATCCAGCGAGGACAGACGCATGGTTCCTTCCGGGGCTGCCTCGTAGTGCCGTTTCTGGAACAGCGGCAGCACGACCGAGAACGTGGCGGGCGCCGAAAGGAAAGCGCCGTTGCCAGCGATGACGGCTAGGTCAATCCGGCTTGACGCAAGGCCCGACGCGGCGGCGGGAATCTGCCAGTCGATCTCGATGTCCGCCACCGCCCCGTCCGGCGCGCGCGGGACTACCCGGATCCGTTGGGGGTCGCCCTGCAGGACCACCCAATGGAAGCGCAGCGGTCGTCCGTTCGGGTCCGCGGTTCCGCCTGCACTGAGTGTGACGCGTCGGGTAAAGTCGTAGCTGCGCCAGGCCCGCGCCACCGCAGCCGGCGTGGTGAACAGGGCCTCGCCGATGTTTTCGTCGAGATAGTCACGGCCCGGGCGGCCGTCGAAATCGCTCAGCATCTCGATCCGGACCATCGGTGGCACCGATCCCGGGTCAAGCCGACTGGCCAGATCCACGATGGCGGCCGGTCTCAGCCGGGCGGCATCGAAGACCGCGGGATGCGCCGCTGGAGAAAGATAGCCTGCTTCGTCCTCAACCCCGGCCAATGTGCGCCGCAACACCATCTGGGCCGTCGGGGCCATCAGCCCGGCGACCTGCAACCGGGCAGTGGTTTCCGGGCTGAAGGCCGACAGGCAAAGGGCGAACGCGTCCAGGAACGGCCGGTCGCTGCCAGACGATCCCTGCGACAGCAGAAACAGCGGCGTGTTGGCAAACAGCAGGTCGCCCCGTTCCGGATCGTGATCGCGGTGTTCGGGATAGACGTAGAGGTGGTTCGCCGCATAGAGCCCGTAGCTGCGCATCGCCGGCCCCTGCCCGGCCAGGGCTACCCGCCCGAGGCTGCGCGGCAACGGTCCCTTCCGGGCGGTCGAGGAATTGCCGATCACCGGAAGCGAGAACTGCACCTGGCCGGCCGCGCCGTAGTCCAATCCCTCGGCCACGAAGGGCGGCGCATAGACCGACCGGCTGATCTGGGGGAAAGCCTCCGGGCGCAAGTTGGAATGGCCGCGGTCGCGGTTGTCATAGACCACCCCCGCAAGCCCTGACGCGCGGCCCTTGAGGTGCAGGTTGCGCAACAGGTCGGCTTCGGGACCGGCGCGCTTCGGAGCGATCACCGGCTGCCGTGCGCGAGACGGGTCCGGCAGAAGCGCGACGAGGAACACCCCGGTGTCGGCATCGCGCGTGGTGTTGGCGAGGGTCACCGGTGCGGTGCCCTGGGTCAGCGCCAGCGCTTCGGCCGCCACCGTGCGAAGGCCGGCCGCCCAGGCCGCCAGCCCGGCCAGACCGGCCGCCAGAAGTTCCCGGCGGGACGGGCCGGCCCGGGATGGGCCCTGACGTGGCGTTGCGCCTGTGCGCCACGACCGCGCGGCGGCCGAAGCGATCCTTAACCCGGACATCAGCATCTTCGCTCGCATCGCGAACCTGTCTCTTTCGTCAAATCGCCGCCCCGACTTCCGCCGATCCGACCCGGGGCCGCCAGGCCCTGACATTCCCAAGGCCGCTTCACGGCCGCAACCACGCCTCAGCCACGGAGACCCGACATGGCCGACCTCTATGCCAGCAACACGCCGAGCCTGACCTCGCCCGCGATCGACGGGCAGGCCGTGGTACCCAGCAATACCGCGCTGCTCGCCCAGGTGTCGCGGGCGATCTATGTGGGAACGGCCGGCGACATCAGCGCCGAGCTGGCCTCGGGTACCCAGGTGACCTTTGCCGCGGTGCCGGCGGGCACGATCCTGCCGCTGCGGCTGCGCAAGATCCGCGCCACCGGCACCAATGCCGGCAACATCGTGGCGCTCTGGTAGGACATCGCCGGCCAAGCGACGCAACCGGGCGATCGACACGTCCGGACTTCGACCCGGACAGGCCCCGCCGACCTCGGCCGGGGCCTGTTTCGTTCCGGGCCGGCGGCCGCCTTGCTGTCGTCGGGCCGGGGCCCTATGTCTCGAACCATGAGACGCTGGATCCCCTTCCTGAAATCGCCGGCCCGGGTGGCGGTCGTGCGCCTGTCGGGCGTGATCGCATCAGGCGGCCGCGCCGGCGGCGGACTGAACGATGCCGGCACCGCCGCCCTCTTGGAACGCGCCTTCAGCCGCGGCAAACCCAGGGCCGTGGCGCTGCAACTGAACTCGCCCGGCGGCAGCCCGGTGCAGTCCTCGCTGATCGGCGCCCGCATCCGCCGACTGTCCGAGGAGAAGGGCATTCCGGTCTATGCCTTCGTCGAGGATGTGGCCGCCTCGGGCGGGTACTGGCTGGCGGTGCAGGCGGACGAGATCTGGATCGACCCGGCTTCGGTGGTGGGGTCCATTGGGGTGATCGCCGCCTCGTTCGGCGCCCAGGACTTCATCGCCCGCCACGGCATCGAACGCCGGGTCCACACCGCGGGTCGGTCGAAAAGCATGCTGGACCCGTTCCGACCCGAGACGCCCGAGGACGTGGCACGGCTGCACCGCCTGCTTGCACAGATTCATGCGACCTTCATCGACCAGGTGCAGGCCCGCCGCGGCGCGCGCCTTGCCAGCGATCCTGACCTGTTCACCGGCGAGGTCTGGGTCGGGAAGGAAGCCGTGGACTTGGGTCTGGCCGACGGCGTCGGCCATCTGGTGCCGAAGATGAAGGAACGCTTCGGCAAGGATGTGAAGTTCCTGGTCTATGGCCCCCGGCGCACCCTGATGCAGCGGTTCGGTCTGGCGCTGGCCGGGGAAGCCCTGGCGGTGGTCGAGGAGCGGACCCATTACGGCCGGTACGGGCTCTAGCCGATGATCAAGGCGGCGGCCCTGTTCCTCGTGGTGATCGTGGCGCTGGCGCTGTTCGGCCGTTTTCGGGTCGGCCGCAGCAAGGGCCGTCCCCGCCGGCCGCAGACGACGGTGCTGCCGGCGCGGCGCTGCACCGGGTGCGGCCGGTTCCTGCTCGACAGCGCGCCCTGCCCCTGCGGCGGGAAATCCCGGTCATGAGCCCCACGCCCCATCCTCGCGCGCTGGTCACCGGCGCCGGCCACCGGCTGGGCCGGGCCATGGCACTGGCGCTGGCCGAAGACGGCTTCGACGTGGCCGTCCACTATGCCGGGTCGGCCACGGCCGCCGCGGCGGTGGTGGACGACATCCGCGCCACTGGCCGGAAGGCCGCCGCGCTGCAGGCCGACCTGCTGGACGAGGACGCCACCGCTGCGCTGGTGCCCCGCGCCGCCGCGGCGCTTGGCGGCCCCCTGAGCGTGCTGGTCAACAACGCCTCGATCTTTGAACCCGACAGCCTTGCCACAGCCACCAGGGCAAGCTGGGACCGCCACATCGGATCGAACCTGCGCGCGCCCTTCGTGCTGACCCAGGCCTTCGCCGCACAGGCGCCCGCCGCCGCTCATGACGGCAATGGCGAGGCCCTGGCCAGCGGCCTCGTCGTCAACATGATCGACCAGCGGGTGCTGAAGCCGACGCCGCACTTCATGACCTACACCATCGCCAAGATGGGGCTCTGGGCCTTTACCCGCACCGCGGCGCAGGCGCTGGCGCCGGGCATCCGGGTCAATGCGATCGGCCCCGGTCCGACCCTGAAGGGCGCCCGGCAGCACGAAAGCCACTTTGCCCGCCAGCGCGCCGGCACGATCCTGAAGCGCGGCGCCAATCCCGACGAGATCGTGGCCGCCCTGCGCTACTTCCTCGCCGC
>JBGAOK010000088.1:2659-15252 GCA_044221805.1 Meridianimarinicoccus sp. | reverse complement strand
CAGAGGTTCGGGCCGGTGCCGTTCTTGCCGCCCTGGTCGACAGTGTGGCAGGCCTTGCAGGCCTTGAAGACCTTCTCGCCCGCCGCGGCGTTGCCGGCGGCGGCGGGAGCGGCGACCGGGGCCTCGGGCACGAAGCCCTGCACCCCGCCGGCCGATCCGGTCGAGTAGATGACGGATCCCACCAGCGAAATGCCATACAGCAGGGCCGCTGCACCGCCTGTTGCCGCGAGCAGGCTCAGGATGGGATTGGGTCGTTTCATCGGGAAGTCCTCAGCGGGGTGCGGACGAGGCCGGACGGACCGGCCTCACAAGCTCTCGTGACGATCAGTTGCCGGAGGAACCGGAGGTGCAGATCCAGTTCACGCCGTCCCAGGTGTACTGGCTGCAGCCGTCGCCCGGCGGCGCTGCCGGTGCATTGCCGGTTGCGCCGCTCGCGCCCGTGGCGGGGGTGGCCTCGGCAGCCGTGCCGGCTGCGGGCGCAGCCGCATCGGGCGTTGGAGCGGGCGCGGGTGCCTGCCGCGACACGGCCCAGATGGCGCCGATCACGATCACCGCCGCTATGGCGATGGCAGTTACAGTCCTGGAGTTCATGGCAGTGCCTTCAAGGATGGGGTCGGAGGCGGCACGAGGCCGCCTCCGGCTGGTGACGAGGGATCAGTTCTTGGGAGGGGTCCAGCCCATGCCGGACATGCCCGACATGCCGCCCATTCCGGACATGCCGCCCATGCCCGACATGCCACCCATGCCCGACATGCCACCCATGCCCGACATGCTGTCTGCGGAAGCCGCCGAGGCGATCGCCCCCGCACACACCAGTGCGACTACGGCGGCCTTGATCTTATTGGACATTCCAAACTCTCCTCTGTGTTCTCGGCGCAGCACCCCTCCCGAGGAAGCCGCACCACCTTTCCGGCGGAACCGGAAATCCCTGCCGTTGGCCGCTGCCTCAGGGGGCTGCGTGCCAGTCGCGAATGTCGTAGGGAGGCAGCATCCCCGGATGAATGAACGGGGTGAACCAGTTGCCCTGGTCCTCCAGAAACCGCAGGCTCGCCGGATAGGGCGGCTCGATCCCGGTCAGGGCGCGCTGGTACCAGCCTTCGGGCTTCACGACCTCGGTCACCACCGGCGCGCCGGCCGGACGTTCCCACGGGGTCGTGCCAGCAATGAACGGGGGCTCGGCGCCGGAAGGTCCGGCCAGCAGAGCGCAATACAGAACCACCCCGCAGGCGAGGGCCTGCTGAAGATTCAACGCCATCGGTCTGTTTCTCCTGATCAGGGGGCTGGCCCTTGCCGGCTCCCCCTGAAGTCGAAGGCACAATACCGCGTCGGCCGCGGTCTGTTAGGAAGAATTATGGATAGTCAGTGGGTTGCGGGCGATCCGCCGGCCGCGCGGGCCTGACATTTTGGCAGTCGGGCCACCTGTCCACCCCGGTTGCCGTCCCGGTTCCGAGGGATGGGACCTGACAATTTGGCAGGGACGGACGGGGCGCCCTGTCATGAGGCATTGCGCCGCGCCCCTTAGCCCACAGTCCTCGGCCGGGGTTTACGGGCAGCTGCGTGGCCCGAGGCCCCCGGTCGGCGTGAACCGGGGCGCGGTCCGGCCCGCGAAGCCGAGTCGCCGCCGCCCTGTCGCACCCCGCGGCGGGGCGACCGGCGGGGCGCTGCTGCGGTGCCCCCGATCCCGGTCCGGCCCCCGTCGGCCCCGTCAGTATCCGGTCATCTCGAGATAGCCCTTGCCCGCGTGGCTGCCGCCCACGCGCACCGGTCCTTCCCAGTAGGCGACCGAGGTGCCCATCCAGGCGCCGGGGTTCAGCGCGCTGACGGTCAGGTCGAGCCCGCCGGCGGGCCAGGTCACCCGCCATTCGGTGGGCAGCGTCCGACCCGCGACCCGGCGGGTCCGCAGGGGCGTCAGGCTGACCGCGCCGGGCGGCAGGGCGGTGGCGCGGCCGTCCGGGGTGATCCAGGTGGCCGGGGTGAAGTCGGGGCCTTCGCTGTCGCGCAGCCGGTAGACCATCAGCTTCGCGCCATCCTCGAGGCCGAGGGCGAACCAGTCCCAGCCGGTCTGGCTCTCGGCCAGCGGCTGCGAGGACCATTCCCGGTCCAGCCAGGCGCTGCCGGTGACCGGGACCGGGCCGCTCCCGACGTCGATCTCGCCCCGGACCCGGTAGCCGGGCTGGGAATAATAGTGGCTGGCCTGCCCGCGGGGGGATTTCAGCGAGAAGCCGGCGTCGCCGTGAAGGACAAGTGGCGCGTCGCTGGTCAGGTCGAGCGCATAGGAGAAGTCCTTCCCCCGGGCGGTCAGGTGCAGCCGGGCCAGCGCGTCGGTGCCGCCGGAATCTCCGGCATCCCCCGCGGGCGCGGCCATCGACCAGTCGTTGATCCAGGCCTCGAACGGGTCCAGGCGCACCCCGGCCTGTCCGATGCCGCCGCGGGCCACGGTTTCGGCAAAGCGGTGGCGGTCGGCCGAGGTCAGCGCGGCATGGGCGAACCAGAGCTGCGGGCTGGACCAGCCGGCATCGGCTTCGGGGCCGGGCGGGCGCAGCGCGGTGCGGAACAGCGTCCACTGGGCGCCATAGGGCGTGCCGTCGGGGCCTTCCAGATTGGCGGTGACGTACCACCACTCGATGCGGAAATCCGGGTGGGCGGCGTGGTCCGCCGGGAAGACCAGCGCACGATCGGGGGCGGGCAGGGCGAAGCCGGCCGCATCGATCCGGGGCGGGCAGGGCGAAGCCGGCTGCATCCCCGGCCATGTCGGCGAACCCCTGCGCCGGGGCCGCGGCGGGGGCGAGCGCGACCAGCAGCGCCAGCAGAAGGGCGGGACGGCTAGCGGTCACTGGCAAAGACCCTCAGCAGATCGGCGGGCGCGCGGGTGGCCAGCCGGCGCGCCGGCAGCGCCGCGGCGGCCATGGCCGCGGCCAGCGCGAGGCCCGTCAGCCACAGCCAGTCGGCCGGGAACAGCCGCATCGGCAGGCGCCAGCCGAAGGCCTCGACATTGACCACGGCGAGCAGCACCCAGGCCAGCGCCAGCCCCACCGGCAGCGCCAGCGCCGCGGTCAGCAGCGCCAGCATCCCGGCGCGGGCGATCTCGATCCAGCCCAGCCGGGCCCGGGTCAGCCCCAGCGCCCAGACCGGCGCCACCTGCGGCAGGCGCTGGCCCGCCAGCGTGGCCAGGCTGGTGAAGATCGCCACCGCCGCGACGCCCAGGGTCAGCGCGTTCAGCGCCCCGGTGACCGCGAAGGTGCGTTCGAAGATCGCCAGCGAGAGCGCCTTCAGCGCGGCCTGGTCGACCACCTGGTCGGGGGCAAGGCCGAACGCGTCCATGAGCGCCGCCTTCAGCGCCGGGGCCTCGCCCGGCGGCACCAGCAGCCCGAACCGGGTCGGCGCGAGGTCGGGGTGCGCCGGCGCGAAGCGGTCGGCGCCGATCACCGCCTGCGCCAGCGGGTTGCCGTAATCGGGATAGACCGCCAGCACCGTCTCGGCCCGCCCGTCCAGGTCGACCTGGTCGCCGGGCGCGATGCCGGCGCGGCGGGCGAACTGTTCGTTCACGAGGATGCCCTCGCCCCGCGCCAGTGCCGGCCAGACGCTGGCGTCGCCGGCCAGAAGCGGCCAGGAGCGGGGAAAGAACGGGTGGTCGGGCAGGGCCAGAAGCTCGGCCTTGCGCCCGTCGAGCCGGGCCTCGGTGGCGATGCGGGGCAGGGCGTCGACGCCCCGGGCGGCCAGCCAGGGCAGCAGCGCCTCGGCGCGCGCCGCGGTGCCGGTGTCCACATAGAGATCGGCGGCCAGCCGGCGGTCGATCCAGTCGGTAAAGGTGGCGCGGAAGCTGCCGACCATGGTCGAGACGCCGATATTGGCGGCCAGCGCCAGCAACAGCGCCATCAGCGCCAGCGACAGGCCGGGAAGCTGCTGCCGGCTGTCGGCCCAGAACCAGCGGGTGAGCGGCCCGCGTGCGCGCGCCTCGGCCAGTTTCAGGACCACCGCCAGCACCGGCGGCAGGGCCAGCGCCGCCCCCAGCAGCAGCGCGGCCAGCAGGGCGAAGCCGGCCGCCAGCCCGTGCCCCAGCGCGGCGACCAGAGCCGCGGCCAGCAGCAGCGCCAGCGCGACGCCGGCCTGCCGCATGAGCGCCGCCTCGGACGCCAGCCGCCATGCCCGCGGCCGCGGCGCGGCGAGGATCGGCAGGCGCAGGAGCCGCCACAGCGCCTGCGCCGCGGCGATCAGCGTGCCGAGCGCGGCCATGCCCATCCCTGCCGCGACCCAGGACGGGCGCAGGGTCAGGCCGCCCGCGGCGGGCGCGCCATAAAGGCCGCGGAGCGTCGCTGCCACATCGGGCAGCAGCGCCGCGGCGATCAGGTAGCCGAGACCGACCCCGACCAGCCCGGCGATCAGCGCCACCGCCGCCAGTTCCAGCCCGACCAGCGCCACCAGCACCCGCGCCGGCAGGCCAAGGGCGCGCAGCGTGCGGACCATGGCACGGCGCTGTTCGAAGGCCAGCCCGATGGCGCCGTGGACGATGAACAGCCCGACCGCGAAGGACAGCATGCCGAAGGCGGTCAGGTTCAGGTGGAAGCTGCCGGTCAGCCCCTCGATCCCCGGCCCCGCATCCGGGGTGCGCAGGGTCAGGCCGGGGGCCACCTCGGCGATCGGGCGGAGCCCCGGCGCGGCGGCGGGGTCGAGCACCAGCCGGGTCAACCCGCCGGGATCGCCCGTCAGGCGCGCGACGGTGGCGATGTCGCCCACCAGAAGGTCCGGCGCAAGGTCGTCCGACACCCGGATCCGGGGCGCGATGCGGCCGTCAAGGCGGGCGGCGGTCTCGGGCGCGGCAAACAGGATGCCGGGCGGGCCGATGAACCGGGCCAGCCCGCCGGCGCCGCCCTCGTCCCCGGGGTCCGGCTCGTCCGCGGCCGGTGCGGCCCGGGGCAGGGCCGGCGCCGACAGGGGGTCGAGCCCCAGCAGCGTCACCGCCCGCCCGTCGAGCCGGCTGCGCGTCTCCAGCACCGGGGCCACGGCCCAGCCGGCCCGGCGCAGCGCCACGTAGTCGGCCAGCGCCACGCGCCCGCCATCGGCCGCCACCAGCGCCGGCGCGCCGTTCTGGCTGACCAGATCGGCGGCGCGGGCATAGCTGGCGCGCGCCTCGGCGTTGATCGCCTGCACCCCGGTCCAGAGCGCGGTGGCCAGCGCCAGCCCGAGGATCAGCGTCGCCGCCTGCCCCGGATGGCGGCGCCAGTGCGACAGGAGCGCGACAAACCCGCTGCGCCACATCAGCCCTTCCCCGCGTCCGAGGGTGGCGCAGCGAGGCGCCCGTGGCTCAGGTGGACCCGGCGGCCCAGCCGTCCGGCGAGCCGCAGGGAATGGGTCGCCATCAGCAGCGCGGTGCCGCTGTCGCGCACCAGATCCTGCATCAGCGCCATGACCTGATCGGCGGCGGTCTCGTCGAGGTTGCCGGTGGGTTCGTCCGCCAGCATCAGCTGCGGCCGCGCCGCCAGCGTCCGGCCGATCGCCACCCGCTGCTGCTGGCCGCCCGACAGGTCCTCAGGGTACCGGCGCAGGAGCGGGTCGAGGCCAAGCCGGTCCGCGATCGCGGCGCACCATCCGGCATCGTGGCGCCCCGCCAGCCGGGCCTGAAACGCCAGGTTCGCCGCCACGTCGAGGGACGGGATCAGGTTGAACTGCTGGAACACCAGCCCCACCGTGCCCCGGCGCAGCGCCGCAAGGCCCGCATCCCCGAGCCCGCCCAGATCCTGCCCCGCCAGCCGGATCGTCCCGGCATCGGCCCGGTCGAGCCCGGCGATCAGGGTCAGGAGCGTGCTCTTGCCGCTGCCGCTTTCCCCGGTCAGGGCCACGGTCTCGCCCGATGCCAGCGTCAGCGCCACGCCCTCGAGCACGGTCAGCGCGCCTTCGGGCCCGTGGAAGGTCTTGCGCAGCCCCTCGACCTGAAGCAGCGGGCCGGGCGCGCTCAAGGCGTGACCCGCGCGACCAGCGCCGCGACCTCGGGTCCGATATCGGCGACGATCCGCGCCACGCCCTCGGCATTGGGATGGGTGCCGTCGGGCTGCATCACCCGTTCGCGCTCTGCCGCCGGGTCGGCGCCGGGGGTGGCGAGGCCGCGGAAGAAGCTGGTCACCAGGAGGGTGCCGTGCTTGGCGGCGAGGTCGGGCCAGATCGCGTCGAACTGCTGCTTGTAGTCCGCGCCGTAATTGCCCGGCGCGGGCAGACCGATCAGCAGCACCGGCAGCCCGGCGTCGCCGGCCCGGGTCAGGATCGCGTCAAGGTTCGCCCGCGCCGCGGCCGGGTCGATCCCGCGCAGGAAGTCGTTGGCGCCCAGCTCGACGATCAGCGCATCCACCTCGGGCGTCAGGGTCCAGTCGAGCCGGGCGAGGCCCCCGGCGGTGGTATCGCCCGAAACCCCGGCGTTCAGCACGGTCACGTCCAGCCCCCGGGCGCGGAGCCATTCCTGCAACTGCGGCACGAAGCCCTGGTCGGGCGGCAGGCCGTAGCCATGGGTCAGGCTGTCGCCCAAGGCGGCGATGGTGACCGGTTCGTCCGCCGCCGCGACCGGCGTGAAGGTCGTGGTAAGCGGCAGTGCGGCCATCACGACCGCGCCGGCAAGGTTGCGGCCGCGGCGGGCGGCGCCATATCCCCAAGGCGAGCCGTGCTTCTGGAGTTTCCCCATGACCGACCCGATCCTGTCCCTCCGGGATGTCTGCCTGACGCTGAAGGGCAATGCCGGCCCGGTGGAGATCCTCCACGGCATCAGCCTTGACGTGGCGCGGGGCGAGACGCTGGGGCTGGTCGGGCCGTCGGGGTCGGGCAAGTCGTCGCTCCTCATGCTGATGGGCGGGCTCGAATCCGCGACCTCGGGGACGGTGCTGGCGCTGGGGCAGGACCTGACCCGGATGGACGAGGACCGGATGGCCCGGTTCCGCCGCGAACATATGGGCGTGGTTTTCCAGTCCTTCCACCTGATCCCGACAATGACCGCGCTGGAAAATGTCGCGACCCCGCTGGAACTGGCCGGGGCGCGCGACGCGTTCGAGCGTGCCGCGGCGGAATTGCGGGCGGTCGGGCTGGGAGCGCGGCTGGACCATTACCCGGCGCAACTGTCGGGGGGCGAGCAGCAGCGGGTGGCGCTGGCGCGGGCCGCGGCACCCCGGCCGGCGATCCTGCTGGCGGACGAGCCGACCGGCAACCTCGACGGCGCCAACGGGCAGGCGATCATCGAGATGCTGTTCCGGCTCAGGGACCGGCACGGCGCCACGCTGGTGCTGGTGACCCATGCCCCGGAGCTGGCGGCGCGCTGCGACCGGGTGGTGCAGATCCGCGACGGCCGGATTGCCGCCGACCCGGCGCTGAGGGCCGCGCAATGAGCCTGCCCATCGCGGCGCGGATCGCCCGGCGCGAGCTTCGGGGCGGGGTGGCGGGGTTCCGCATCTTCCTGTTGTGCCTGACCCTGGGCGTGGCCGCCATCGCCGCCGTCGGCACCGTGCGCGAGGCGGTCGAGGCCGGGCTCAGGGATCAGGGCGCGGTGATGCTGGGGGGCGACGCCGCCATCGAGACCGATTTCCGCCGCGCCACGGCCGAGGAACGCGCCTTCATGGACGGCGTCGCCACCCGGGTGTCCGAGATCGTCGATTTCCGCTCCATGGCGGTGGCGGGCGAGGGCGCGGCGGCGGTGCGCGGCCTGACCCAGGTCAAGGCGGTGGACGATGCCTATCCGCTGACCGGGAGTGTCCGGCTTTCGCCGCCGATGCCCCTGGCCGAGGCGCTGGCGGGGCGCGACGGCCTGCCCGGCGGGGTGATGCAGAAGGTGCTGATCGACCGGCTGGGCCTGCAGCCGGGCGACACGTTCCGGCTGGGCACCCAGGCGTTCCGGCTGATGGCGGAACTGGTGGTCGAGCCCGATGCCAGCGCCGCCGGCTTCTCGTTCGGGCCGCGCACGATTGTCCGCGGCGCCGATCTGGCCGGGTCGGGCCTGCTGGGGCCGGGCACGATCTTCGAGACGGTCTACCGGCTGGACCTGCCGGAACCCGCCGACCTGAACGGCGTCGAACGCGCTCTGCGCCAACGCTTTCCGGGCGTCGACCTGAGCTGGCGCGACCGGCGCAATGGCGCCCCGGGGGTGACGGCCTTCGTCGACCGGTTGAGTTCGTTCCTGGTCCTTGTGGGGCTGGCCGGGCTGGCGGTGGGGGGCGTCGGCGTCTCGGCCTCGGTCCGGGCCTATCTGGCGCGCAAGACCGCGGTGATCGCCACGCTGAAGACGCTCGGCGCCGGGCGCGGCACCGTGCTGTTGGTCTATCTGATCCAGATCGGCGTGCTGGCCGGGATCGGCATCGCCGCCGGGGTGGCGCTGGGCATGGCGCTGCCGCGGCTTCTCGCGCCGCTGATCGAGGCCCGCCTGCCGGTGCCGGTGGACTTCGCCCTGCATCCGCGCCCGCCGCTTGAGGCTGCACTTTACGGCGCGCTGACGGCGCTGGTCTTCGTGCTGTGGCCGCTGGCCCGGACCGAGGAGATCCGCCCCGCCGCGCTGTTCCGCGAGCCGGGCGCCGGGGCCACGGGCCTGCCGCGGTGGCCCTATCTACTGGTGATCGGCGCGCTGGCCGCGGCGCTGGTCGGGGCGGCGGCGCTGTTCTCGCGCGATCCGGCGCTGGCGCTGTGGACCGCCGGCGGGATCATCGCCGCGCTGTGCGTCTTGGCGCTGGCCGCGGCGGGGCTGAGGCGGGTGGCGCGGCGGCTGTCGGGACGCAGCCGGGTGCGCGGCCGGCCGGCGCTGCGGCTGGCGCTGGGCGCCATCGGCGGGGCGGGCGAGGGCACCGGGTCGGTGATGATGTCGCTGGGCCTTGGCCTCGCGGTGCTGGCGGCGATCGGCCAGATCGACGTGAACCTGCGCCAGGCCATCGACCGCGACCTGCCCGACGTGGCGCCGAGCTATTTCTTCGTGGACATCCAGCCCGACCAGATCGACGGCTTCCGCGCAAGGCTCGACGGCGATCCGGGCGTCAGCCGGGTCGAAGCCGCGCCGATGCTCAGGGGCATGATCACCCAGATCAACGGCCGTCCCGCGCTCGAGGTCGCGGACCACTGGGCGCTCAGGGGCGACCGGGGCGTGACCTATGCCGACGAAAAGCCGCCGACCTGGGAGGTGACCGAGGGGGCCTGGTGGCCACGGGACTATGACGGCCCGCCGCAGGTCAGCTTCGCCGCCGAAGAGGCGAAGGAGATCGGCCTGAAGCTGGGCGACCGGATCACCGTCGAGATCCTCGGCCGGGCCATCGAGGCCGAGATCACCAGTTTCCGGGTGGTAGATTTCTCGACCGCGGGGATCGGCTTCGTGCTGGCGATGAACCCCTCGGCGCTGCAGGGTGCGCCGCATACCTGGATCGCCACCGTCCATGCCGATGCGGCGGCCGAGGCGCCGATCCTGCGCGACCTGGCCGGGGCCTATCCGAACATCACCGCGATCCGGGTCAAGGACGCCATCGACAATGTGGCGAAGGTGCTGGACGGGGTGGCCGCGGCCAGTTCCTGGGGCGCCGGGGTGACGCTGCTGACCGGCTTCGTGGTGCTGATCGGCGCCGCGGCGGCGGGCGAGCGCGCCCGGGTCTACGAGGCGGCGGTGCTGAAGACGCTGGGGGCGTCGCGGGCGCAGATCCTGACCAGCTTCGCGCTGCGCTCGGCCCTGATGGGGGCCGCGGCGGGGGTGGTGGCGCTGGCGGCGGGGATCATCGCCGGCTGGGCGGTGATGGTCTTCGTGATGGAGGCGGACTTCGCCATCGCCTGGAGACCGGCCCTCGCGGTGGTGGCGGGCGGCGCCGTTGCGGTACTGCTGGCCGGCCTCGCCTTTGCGTGGCGGCCGCTGGCGGCGCGGCCGGCACGGGTGCTGCGGGCGATGGACTGAGCCCGCTTCCGCCGGCCCCGGCACTGGTGTATCGCGCGCCATGGCATTCACCCTGACTTCGATCGGCGATCTTCTGGCGGCGGGCTTCGACGATCTGGTCGATGCCCGCTCGCCGGCCGAATACGCCGAGGACCACCTGCCCGGGGCGATCAACCTGCCGGTGCTCGACAATGACGAACGCGCCCGGGTCGGCACCATGTATGTGCGCGAAAGCCGCTTCGGCGCCCGCCGGATGGGTGCCGCGCTGGTCCTGAAGAATGTCGCGGCGCATCTGGAAGGCCCGCTGTCCGACCGGCCGGGGGGCTGGCGGCCGCTGGTCTATTGCTGGCGCGGCGGGCAGCGCTCGGGCACCTTCAGCTGGCTGATGACCGAGGTCGGCTGGCGCGCCGAGACGCTGGTGGGCGGCTACCAGACCTATCGCCGGCTGGTGGTGCGGGATCTGTACGACCGGCCGCTCGGGCGGCGGCTGGTGCTGCTGGGGGGCATGACCTGCACCGGCAAGACCGCGCTGCTGGACCGGCTGCCCGGGCTGGGGGTGCAGGTGCTGGATCTGGAAGGGCTGGCGCGGCACCGGGGATCGGTGTTCGGCGCCGTGGCCGGCGGCCAGCCCGGCCAGAAGGCCTTCGAAAGCGCTGTCGCGCTGGAACTGGCGCGGCTGGACCCGGCCCGACCGGTGGTGGTCGAGGCGGAAAGCTCGAAGGTCGGCGACCTGATCGTCCCGCCCAGCCTGTGGGCGGCCATGTGCGCCGCGCCGCGGATCGAGCTGGTCGCACCGCTGGCCGAGCGGGCGGCGTTCTTCCCGGGCGCCTATGCCGATCTGGTCGCCGATCCGGCCAGTTTCGCGGCGCGGATCGGCCGGCTGCACCGGCTGCACGGGGCGGCGAAGGTGGCGCACTGGCAGGGGCTGGTGGCCGAGGGCGCCTTCGTCCGGGTCGCGGCCGAGCTGATGCAGGACCATTACGACCCGCGCTATGCCAAGTCCGCGGCCCGCTTCGCCGCCAATGCCGTGGCGCGGATCGAGGTCGGGACGCTGGACGCGGCCGGGCTGGACCATGCCGCCCGCCGGCTGGTCGCAGCCGTGGCGGCCGTCGCGCCGGGCTGAACGCCTAGCGCAGGTCGATCCGCGGCGGGCCCGAGATCACCTTGCCGAAGATCGCGGCCGGGAAGCCCGCCGCCCGCAGCGCGGCGAGCGTCGCCTCGGCCGCGGCGGCGGGGATGGCGGCCAGCAGCCCGCCGCAGGTCTGCGGGTCGAATATCAGCAGGTTCCGCGGCGTATCGGTGAGGGCGTAGAAGTGCGGCAGGGCATGGTCGCGGTTGGCAGCGAAGATGGTCGAGCGTACGCCCTGTTCCGCCAGCGCCTCGGCGCCGGCATAGAGCGGCACGCTGAGCGGGCAAATCTCGGCCCCCACGCCCGAGGCGCGCAGGATTGCCAGCAGGTGCCCGGCCAGCCCGAAGCCGGTGACGTCGGTCATGGCATGGGCGAAGGGGCCGAGGATCGCCGCCGCGGCGCCCTGCGGGATCACCATCGCGGCATAGAGCGCGGCCATGTCTGTCCCCCGCGCCAGCCCGCGCATCTCGGCGGCCAGCAGCGTGCCCGAGCCGATCGGCCGGGTCAGCACCAGCGCGTCGCCGGGCCGCGCCCCCGATAGGGTGAGCGGCGCCGCCTCGACGATCCCGGTCACGGTGAAGCCGATGGTCAGTTCGGCACCCTGGGTGGTGTGGCCGCCGGCCAGTTCGGCGCCCTCGGCCCGGAATGTGTCCGAGGCGACCGCCAGCACCTCGAGCAGGGTGCGTTCCAGCAGGGGCTCGCTCATCCGCGGCAGGATCACCGTGGCGAAGGCGGCCTGCGGCTTTGCCCCCATGGCCCAGATGTCGCCAAGCGCGTGGATGGCCGCGATCCGGGTCATCAGGCCCGGGTCCTCGACCACCGCGCGCAGGTGGTCTGTGGTGACGACCTGCAACGCGCCGCCGACCCGCAGCAGCGCCGCGTCGTCGCCGGGCAGGGACAGGATGTCGGGGCGCCGGGGCAGCGGCAGTGTCGCCAGCGCCGAGTCCAGCCCGCGGGCGCCCAGCTTGGACCCGCAGCCGCCGCAGAGCGGATCCGCCGCCGCGGCCGGGTTCGCGCCGATCCGCACCCGTTCGGCCGGCAGCGCGGGATCGCGCATCGGCGGGAAGGTGCGGAACTTCGCCATGAAGTCGCGGTCGATCCGGTCCTTCACCCGCCACAGCCACGGCGCCGCGGCGGTGAACTGCGCCTTCTCGGCCAGGGCGATCTTGCCGCCCAGCGAGATCAGCTTCAGGTAGTCCTTCTGTGGCCGGTAGGTCAGCACCGGCCCGCCGGTCAGCGCGGCGCGCAGGTTGTTGGCCAGGATCGGCGCCTCGCGCACCGCATAGACGCCGGCCTTGGGCCGGGGCGCGAAGCTCAGGTTGGCGCAATCGCCGGCGGCGAAGACCTGTGGGTGGCTGAGGCTGCGCAACTCGGCGTCGACGTCGACAAAGCCGTCGGTCTGGGCCAGCCCGCTTTCCGCCAGCCAGGGATGCGGCCGCGCACCGGCGGTGCCGACGCAGAAGCCGAAGGGCAGCGTGTCCGCGCCGGCAAGGTGCAGGATGCCCTCGGTCAGGTGGGTGACCTGCCGGCGCTCCAGCAGGCGGATCCCGGCACGCTCGAGCCGGTCGCGCAGGATCGCGGCCCCACGCGGACGCA